>JAOZTP010000152.1 GCA_029939135.1 Desulfobacterales bacterium | reverse complement strand
ACATTTTCAAGATCAATATACACGGCAATAAATTTTCTCATTTAAAACCTCTATTTCATTTAAAAGGAGTTATACTTTTATCAGTTTTTCATTTTATTAAATCCGATAGATACCCGAATAAAGCTGTAATGCAGGAGAAGCAAAACCCGACAATAAAAACAATAGATATATACAAAAAATAAAGGATCCGGTTTTTATTTTTTTTATCGTAAAATATAACAAACGGAAGAAAATTTAATGCGACGTCTTTACTTTTTATCCTTATTTATATGTACGAAATAAATTTAACCAGACGAAACCCCCATTATTAAAATTTAATCGTAAAAAAAATGACTGATTTCGGAGTATAACAAAGTAGTTTGTTCAAGTTTAAGGCGGGTAACAATTTTTAACCGCAGGAATACTAAAGTATTTCGAGGATTAAAAATTGTTACCCAACGCAAAAATCGGGCAAACTACAAAGTTATACTCCGAAATTTTTATAACTTTTTTGTCAAATTAATAAAGGCGCTTCTTCCGAAACCAAGCGTCTTAAAAAAAGATAAAAGATCGGTAGAATCCCATTGAACCGGCGAATATATATCCTTAATTTCCTTTTTTTTGCACCATTCAAATATATTTTCGGCAAGCTTTCTGCCTATGCCTTTTCCCATATATTTCGGATCAACTCCCATAGCGGCTATCCAAGCGCTTTTTTTTAATCCGAAAACGCCCGTTACAATATAACATATCATAAAACCTGCGACGTTTTTTTTAATTTCGGCTACAAAAGCCAAAGAATTCTTGCTTATTGCCTGTTCTTTTATTATAGCTTCAAAATCTTTTTTATCGGTTTCATTAGTAATGGACGCATAAATATTACTTATCTCTTTTGCATCCTTTTTTTCTAATCTTCTTATAAGTATTGAATCCACGAGAATAATCCCTTACATTACAAATTATCAATCGATTCTTATAATTTTTACGTTATGCCCGACCCAGTTCGGAGGAAGATAAACTCTGCCGCTGTTTCCGCTAAGCTTAACATTTTTTTCGATCATCTCTTCCCCGTAAATTTCAAACTTTACTTTGGAAGTGTTATAATTAGGTAAAACCGAATTGTCTTTGTTTATATATTTTTTTTCCATTAAATCTTTTTCATATAAAATTTAATATTTTCATAAAAAACAGTTGCTATTATTAAAATGTTTCTTTATAGGAGATAAAATATTTCTTGTAAAGAAATATAATTACAAATAAAAATCCTTTCACAGCAAAAAATGAACAAAATAAGAGGTTGCGGAAGAATTTAAAAAAGGGAGGTGCGAATAATTTGCAGCGAATAGAAGTTAAAGTCTTCGATAATGATGTTGAAAAGGCTTTGCGTATTTTGAAGAAAAAACTTCAAAACGACGGTCTTTTTAAACGGTTAAAACTCAAAAAAAATTACGAAAAACCTAGCGAGCATAAACGCCGCAAAGCGCGCGAAGCGGTTCGAAGACAAAGAATTGCGTCTTCCAGAAACAGATATTAAAATTTTAATCAAATCCTTCCCGTAGAAAAAATCCTTATTTCACTGCGGGAAGCAATTCGAAACAAAAAGCCCGGCTGTTATAAGTCGGGCTTTTTATATATATAATCTCTATTATAAACCTGCAGCGGAATAACATACGCAAAAAAGATTGATTATATATCTATTCGATTAACAGAAAAACTATGATAACAATTCTGATAAAACGCTTTTATATCTTAAATAAAATATAAACGTATAAATATAAAAATATGACTACTCCTATAACATATAATAATTGTTTGGCTTTAATGTATTCGATGAGAAGATTTGGCATAAAACTGGGGCTTGATCTAATTGCCGGAATATTAAAAGAGCTTAAAGATCCTCAAAACGGATATAAAACCATACATATAGCTGGAACAAACGGCAAAGGCTCAATAGCGTCCGGGCTTGCTTCGATTTTGGAATGCGCGGGATATAAAACCGGATTATACACATCGCCTCATCTTATAAAATTCAACGAAAGAATATCCGTAAATAAAACCAATATTGCAGACGAACAGGTTGTCCAAGCTTACGAAGAGGTGAAAAACTCCTGCCATGCGGATAGGGAACCGACCTTTTTTGAATTCTCTACGGCTATGGCATTTTACGAATTCGGGCTGCAAAAAGTTGACGCAGCGGTTATAGAAACAGGCATGGGCGGCAGATTAGACGCTACTAACGTAATAACTCCGCAATTAAGCGTAATATCCAACATATCCGTAGAGCATAAAACCTATTTGGGAGATACAATAGCAAAAATAGCTTATGAAAAAGGGGGAATAATAAAAAAAAGTATTCCGGTTATAACAGGAGCAAAACAAAAAAGCGCTCTTTTGGTATTTGAAAAACTTGCAAAACAAAAAAACGCCTCTTTATATATATACGGAAAAGATTTTTCCGTAAGAAGAGATAAAAAAAGAGGAACTTTTAAATATTTCGGAATTTATAATCAAGTATTTGAAGATATGAAAACAAACCTTATAGGAAATTATCAAATCGACAACGCCGCTTTGGCAATAGCCGCATGCGAAATTCTGAATCAAAAGAATATATTTAAAATATCGCCAGAGCACATAAAAGAAGGACTTGAAAAAAATATATGGGAAGGAAGATTAGAAAAAATATCTTTAAACAACCCTACATATAAAAATTTCAATATTGAAATAATATTAGACGGGGCTCATAATCTTGCAGCCGCAAAAAACCTTGCTCGTTTTTTAAAAGAGAATAATCATAAAAGAGTAACGACAATAATTGGCATATTAGACGACAAACCTTATAAAGCAATTTTAAAATCGCTCATTTCCGCATCAGACAAAGCAATATTTGCCATGCCGGAAATCGAAAGAGCTATAAAGCCAAATATCCTTTTAAAAGAGGCTCAAAAAATCGCCGAAAAAAAACAGAAATTTTTAACAATCCCTTCCATAAAAAAAGCTTTGGAATACGCCCTTAAAAACGCCGAAAAAAATGAGATTATATGTATATCCGGATCCCTTTATGTTGTGGGAGAAGCAAAGGCGGCAATAAAAAATATTAAAATAGATTATAGGTTTTAAGGGGAAGAAGGGAGGATAGGTTTTTGCTTGTAATGTCAACGAACGCAGCGAGGAGAAATTCCTTAATTAAGTGGTTTGTTCAAGTATCTGGCGGATAATAATTTTTAGTTTCTTTATGAAAAACATAATGATTGAATTTTGGCGGATAACAAAGTGGTTTGTTTGTTTTTCAACGCCCAAAACGGGCAAACTACGAAAAGTTATGCGCCAAAGTTAATTATCCGCCAAGATAAGCATTCTTAACCTCGTCATTAGCCAAAAGATTTTCCGAAGTGTCGGACAAAGTAATCTGCCCGTTTTCCATTACATAGCCTCTATTGGCAATTTTTAAAGCCTGATTTGCATTCTGTTCAACTAAAAAGATTGTAGTTTTATTTAAGGAATTGATCTCTTTGATTATTTCGAATATTTTATGAACGATTATAGGAGCAAGCCCCAAAGAGGGCTCGTCTAAAAGCAGAAGTTTGGGTCTTCCCATTAATGCTCTTGATATTGCAAGCATCTGTTGCTCGCCTCCGGAAAGGGTGCCTCCGGCTTGTCTTCTTCTTTTTTTAAGTATAGGAAAAAGTTCCATTACATATGCAAGGTCTTTTTGGATTTTTTCTTTATCCTTTCTTAAAAAAGCGCCCATATCAAGATTTTCTTGAACCGTGAGATCCGGAAATATGTGTCTTCCTTCGGGAACATGGGATATTCCCATTGATACTATATGATTCGGAGCAAGATTTGTGATGTTTTTATCTAAAAATTTTATTTTGCCTGATCAGGGCGGAATTATTCCTGATATTGACATAAGAGTTGTGGTTTTACCTGCGCCGTTTGCGCCTATTAAGGTTATTATTTCCCCTTCCGCAATCTGTATGTCAACCCCTTTTAACGCTTTAATGTTGCCGTAGTATGTTGTTATATTTTCAAGTTTAAGCATTTGTCTCTTCTCCGAGATAGGCTTTGATAACGTTTGGATTTGTTTTTATTTCTTCTGGGGTTCCCTGAGCTATTTTTTTACCGTAATCCACCACAAATATTCGTTCCGAAA
>JAOZTP010000151.1 GCA_029939135.1 Desulfobacterales bacterium | reverse complement strand
GCCTGTTTTAATGTTTTTTTGTAGTCGCTGTAGGAGGAGTTTATTTTTTTTAAGTTTTGCGCCGCATTTTGCAAGCCTTTTGCCGCATAATATACTTCGGTCGCCTCATGTTTTACCCCTACGCTTAACTCTATTTCTCCTGTTTTTGTCTCGCTATTAATTTTTCTAGTTTCGGTCGTCGGGATTATGCTAACATTATGTTTTGCCGCAAGGCTTATGTCTTCGCCCGCTTTTATGTTGGAGCCGGATATTTCAAGGTTTTTGTCTGCGTTAAGGTTTATGTTGTAGAAGGCGAATATGTCGGAGGGGTTTTGCTTGGTTTGATCTGTGCGGCTGGTTTGTTTGTTGTACTCTCCTTTTGCAAGGGTTAATGATAGGCGTCCTTGCGCAAAGTTTACGCCAAAGCCGCCGCCGCCGATTAGTCCTGCAAATCCGAATGTTGTTTTTTCGCTGTAGTTGTAGGAGTAGCTTTGTTCTGGCGCGCTTGTTATTGTAAGGTTTTGCCCTGTTTGGACGTCTATGTTTTGAGCGGTTATGTCGCCGCCTGTAATGTAGGCGTTTTCTCCTGCTGTTATTTTAAGGTTTTGCGCTGTTACTGCGGAGTTGACGGCGGTTTGCTCGCCTGATCCTTGAGCTGTTTTTTGTTTTGAGTATAGGGCGCCGCCGGTAAATAATCCGCTTTTTTTGGTTTGTTTTTCGTAAAGGTTTGTATTGTAGCCTGCAAGCAGGTTGAAGTTTTTGCCTGCGTTTAATTGGGCGTTGTTTTGAGCGGTTATGGAACTGCCTGTTATGTTAAAGTTTTGAGCGGTCATTTGAATGTCTGCGCCGGATGTTATTGTAGAATCTATGTTTTTTGTAGAATTTTTTGTTATGGTTGTTGCCGAAGAGCTGAAGAACCCGCTTTTTTTAATGTGGCTGTTAAAGTAGTTTTTGTCTTGCGCAGATGTAATGTTTAAGCTGTTTGCGGCGATTATTTGAGCGTTTGCGTAAGCGGTTATTGCGGATGCTATTATGTCTATATTTTCGGCGTTTATTGATAGTTCGCCGTAGGTTTGCAGGTTTGAGCCGATGTTTTTTGTTGCGTCGCTTATTATGTGTCCGTTATTAAAGTAGATTGCGTCTCGGTTTCTTAATTGGATTGCGCCAAGCGTTATGTCTTTTTTAACGTTTATTATTGCGTCGCCGGCAGCGCTGATGTCTGCTCCGATATTTACAAGATTTGCGCCGGAGTTTATTATAAGGGCGCCAAAGCTGTTTATTGTTCCGGTTTGTCCTGCATAGCTTTTTATGTTGCCTGCAAATTTTATTTTATTAACTGCGGTTTGATTTGTTATGTCGCCGGTTGCGGTTGTTATGCTTAATATTTCGCCGCCGTTTATTTTTGCTCCGGTATTTGTTATGTTGTTTGCGGCGGTTATTTCGGTTGCGCCAGCGCCGGTCATTTGCGCTTGCTCTCCGTTGCCTATGGTTTTATTTGTTATGTTTTTAGCGGTTATTTTAAGGGCTGAGCCGCTTTGTATTGCTCCGGTATTTATTATATCGCCGGTTGCGGCAATGTTAAATTCGCCGCCGCTTTTTATTGTGGTTTGAGGGTTTGCAAGGTTTTCTATGGTTAAGCGAGATAGGTATATGCGCGGAACTAAAACTTTTACGCCGTTTATTTCTTCTATTACATACCATATTATATCTTGATCTAACGCTTTGATTTGTTCGGGGGTTAATTCTACGCCGAGAGCAATCTCAAAGTTTTCGTTTGCTTTTAACGCATTATCCATTAGATAGCGAAGCTGTTCGGCGTCTGTAGTAATGTTTTTATGTAAAAATCGCTTTGCGGTCGCTTCAAATAGCGCTTGTCTTATTTTACGCGCTTCCTGTTCCGGCTCTAACATTAAAGCCGCTTTTATGTCCCGATCTGGCTTGAAATTTATTCTGCTTAAAAAGTAGTTTGAACCGTAGAAGTCGCCGAGGGTTTGCAAACCTGTTTTTGTAAACTCGTATTTTATCGGAATGCCGAATTCTTTTATCTCTTTTATTATTTCTTTATTATAGGCTATTGTTACTGGAGGTTGATTTACTTGCTCAGCGCTTTTTGCTTCGCTTATCGCTTCAAAACCGGCGGAGTCCGAGTTGATTATTGCCGAAGTCTCAAGGTTTATGTCGCCTTGCGCTTCTATTTTCGCGGGGTTTGCGGAATAAACTATGTCTGTGCCGGGTATCCATCGTGTATAATGATGATCTTTACAATTCCATCCAAAATAGTTGCAATCTTCATAATAATAACCCTGATATTTTTTTTGCTTTATGTAAACCTCAATTGTCGGGGTCTCGTTTTTTATTGTTCCGCCTATAAGGTTTATGTCCCCGCCAGCGCTTATTAAACTGCCGTAATTATGCAGGTTTGCGTCGTATATGTTTATGGATCTGCCGGATAATATGTATGCAGGACTTGTAGTCAACTCGGATATTGCTTCGTTTATACCCATTGTTTGCCAGTTGCCTTCCCCTTCTCCTTCCGAACCTACGCCCCTATATTGAATGCTATAACCGCCGAAGTTATCCCCTATGTTATCCAAAGTATCGGTCTTTATTCTTATATCGCCTAAAGCCTCTATTGTTCCGGCTTTGTTGGTTACTCGCTCGTTGTTTTGATTATCCGCTCCTTGCAATGTTATATCGCCGCCCGCAACTATATCAGCCTTTTTATTTTCTATAGAATTTGTGGCGGTTATGCTTATATCGCCGCCGGATTCTATTAATCCGCCTTCTTTGTTTAAAATTGTTTCCGATTCTGTTGTTATATCGCCAAGCGCTTTTATGTCGCCGCTGTTTTTTATGTCCGTCGCTTTTAGTTTAACTTGAGCGTCGCTATTGCCGGTTATTTCCGTAGCGCCTATTAATCCGTAATTTATAATTTTATCCCCGGCTTGAAGCGTCGTAGTATCGCCGGATACCGCATCTCCGCTTATTTCTATGTTTTGATCGGAAGTAAAATCAATGTTTCTTTCCGCAAAGGACGCCCCGCTCTGTTTTATATCCCCGGAAGCCTCTATTTTAACGTCTCTTTTTGCCGCAACATCCTTTTTTAAAACTACGTCGCCGTTTGCGGTGATTATAACGTCTTCAATGTTTGCGCCTACGCTGTTTTCCGTATTTACTCCTACCCCTTTTTCCGTAGCTATTAAAAATATTCGCCCCGCATGCATTGCTCCGAGCAATACCGCATCTATCGCCACTATCGGCTTTTTCGATCCGTTATCCGCTTTTGGAGTAGCTGTTTTATTATTATAATCGTAGCTGTTTCTGCCGGCAGTTATTCTTAACTCTCCGGTTCTTATCGCCTCTTCTATTCGCGCAGTTCTTGCTATTAGCTCCGTATGACTTAAATTTTCTCCGGCAAAGGTTTTTTCTGTTATCAATATCATGCCGTCTTCAACTTCAAGGCTTTGTAAGTCTCCAAATTCGTCCATTTTTGGAACGCCGGTCGATAAGCTTACATGCGGAATGTTTATAAATTTTGCGCCGGATACTATTATCCCGTTTGGATTTGCTAATATATATTCGGCGCTGTCTCCAAACATCTCGGTTGCGCCAATTAACTTACTTTTTGTTACGCCGGTTACCTCGTTTAATACTATGCGAGCGGTTTTTTTGTTACGCTGTAAATTGGGATTGCCATATACTATGCCGCCAAGCTCGGACGCGCCTACGGTTAAGCTGTTATTTAATATTACCCCTTTTTCGGCTACTCCGAATTTGTTGAATTTGTTGTGAGATACCCCTTTTGCCGATGGCGATACTATGTTTATCAAAGGAACGTCGTTGGAGGCTTTGTCGATGCCCGCTTGGTTGGACGCCGCAGCGGTTTTGTCTGTTTCGATTGCGGTTGTATCGTCTGCAAAAGTAAAGGAAGAAGCTAAAGTTAAAAGAATTATAAACATGAATATAAGGCTTAAAGTAGGTCTGACTGATCTGATCCGGTTTGAAAGCTTCATTAAATAGTCCTTTTTGCTTTTTATGGTAGTTGAGGTTTTTATTGAAGGCTATTTTAAAGGAAATCGTTTTTGAGGACAAGGCTTTTTTGGAAGAGAGGAGGAAAGAGAGGATAGCAAGATAGCGAAGGAGGAGGAGAGGGG
>JAOZTP010000048.1:13082-14570 GCA_029939135.1 Desulfobacterales bacterium | reverse complement strand
TAAAGAAAAATACTTTAAAAACGAGCCCGCTTTTAAACTCTTATACGAAAGCCCCAATGCAAAAATGGCTGGAGCCGACGAGCTTATAACCGATATGAACAAGGCAAAAGTCAATATATCGGTTGTTTTCGGTTTCCCTTGGAAAGATATGGAACTAACAAAAATGCACAACGACTACATTATAGAATCAGTTAAAAAATATAAAAACAGACTTTGCGGGTTTGCATGTTTTGATATGCATAATTCAAACGGATGCAAAGAAGCGCAAAGATGCGTAGAAGCCGGTTTAATCGGAGTAGGAGAACTTGCCTGTTACGAATCCGAACTTGATAATAACATTATAAATAAACTTAAGCCTACCGCCGAATTTTGCAAAAATAAAAATATTGTTATGATGATTCATACAAACGATCCCATAGGCTATAAATACCCGGGCAAAATAAAAATAACCCTAAAACAAATATATAATCTGACAAAAAGTTTTTCCGAAAATAAAATCGTTCTTGCCCATTGGGGAGGCGGAATACTCTTTTACAATCTTTGCAAAAAAGAGACGAAAAATATATTTAAAAACCTTTATTTCGATACCGCAGCCTCTCCTTTTCTTTACGACAACCGAATATACAAAAGCGCCGTCGACATAATAGGATCCGAAAAAATTCTATTCGGCACAGATTATCCCTTATTAAAAGCGGACAGATATTTTAAAGAGATAAACAATGCGGGATTATCGGAACAGGAGATTAAAAATATATCGGGAATAAATGCGGCAAAACTAATAAAAGGTTTCAACCATAGTTAAAACCTCTATTCCCCCCTTTCTTGAATAAATTCATAAGTTGTTCGGCAAAAAAAACCTTTTTGCTTCTAATATCCAAACAGACATTCAAAAATTCAATCAAAAACAGGTTGTTTTTTAATCAAATTTCTATTATTAAAAGACGCCATGAAAAATTGGAAAAAAGAGATAAAAGAAATACCTTATAAAATATTCGACAAGCTTATGGCAAAAAGGGTTAATGAAATACTTCTTATTTCAAACCCTTACGACGCTTTTATTATGGAAAAAGACAGTAGAATTGCCGAAAGAATAATCGCCGAATATGAGGGGCTAAACCTTACCAAACCTCCTAAAATAGTATGGGCGTCCACAGAAAAGGAGGCTTTTCACACCCTTGCCGATAATAAAAACATCAATCTTATCCTTACAATGCCGAGATTGGAAGGCACAAACGCTTTTGATCTTTGCCGAAAAGTAAAACAACGCTACAAAAAAAGAGATATTCCCTGCTACCTGCTTACCCACGATACCGGCAAGGTTATAACGGAAAAAATAGAAGAATACGCCGAATATATAGACGAAACGTTTGTATGGAGCGGAGATACAAACCTTCTTGTAGCAATAGTAAAAATTACGGAAGATAAAATGAATGCGGATTTCGACACGAAAAACGCAAACGTTCAAATAATAATACTTATAGAAGATTC
>JAOZTP010000048.1:0-12982 GCA_029939135.1 Desulfobacterales bacterium | reverse complement strand
CGGATTTCGACACGAAAAACGCAAACGTTCAAATAATAATACTTATAGAAGATTCTCCCAAATACTACTCTTCGCTTCTTCCGCTTCTTTATAAAGAGCTTGTTACTCAAACCAGAAAAGTAATGGACGATTCCTTAAATCAGGAAGATAGAATAAGAAGAATGCGAGCAAGACCTAAAATTCTTCACGCAAAAAATTATGAAGAGGCGCTCAATATTTATAATCAATATAAAGATTATCTTCTTTCGATATTTTCAGACGTCAGGTTTAAAAAAAACGAAGCCATTAATAAAGAAGCCGGCATTCTATTCCTTTCGGAAACATGTAAAGAAAATTATAAAATACCGACGCTTGTTTTAAGCGCGGAAGAAAATAACCGCAAAAAAGCGGAAAAAATATCGGCGGTATTTCTTAATAAAAATTCAATTTCACTTCATACGGATATAAGAGCTTTTTTAAAAAAACATC
The DNA here is from genome assembly GCA_029939135.1 of Desulfobacterales bacterium. Taxonomy (GTDB): domain Bacteria; phylum Desulfobacterota; class Desulfobacteria; order Desulfobacterales; family JAFDMD01; genus JAFDMD01. Next base: position 12,514 of record JAOZTP010000048.1, on the reverse strand, counting down.
TCGGTTTCGGAGACTTTATATTTAAAAATAAAAACGGAACCGAATTCGGACGCGCCGCAAGTTTATTGGAAATGGAAAGAATGCTGCCGGATATACCGGACGATATAATATACAAGCATGCGGCAAAAAACGAATTTTCAACTTGGCTTATGGCGCGCTCCGAAGTATATTTGGCGCCTCAAATCGCCCAGTTAAAAGCCGAAGACTTCGGAACTGGAAAAGCAATAAGAAATACCCTTATACAACATTTTAAAGAGTTAAGAAAAAACCGGCAAAGAGGAATAGTAACCGACTTTGCATCCGATTTTTTCGATCCGGATTCCGAATTTATCAAAGCCGGAAGCGGCTCTTTAGGCGGCAAAGCAAGAGGATTAGCTTTTGCTTTTCATCTTTTAAATCAAAACAACTACCTTTCCGAAAAATTTCCGAATATAACCGTAAACATACCGCAAACTTTGGTTATAGCGACTCAAGGCTTCGACGATTTTATAGAAAAAAACAAACTTGATAAAATATACGACGAAAACATACCGGACGAGGAGGTGGCGAAAAGATTCTTAAACGGCACAATTCCGAAATGGGTAGAGGATATAGCAAGAAAATTCATATCTCATGTAAAATATCCTCTCGCTGTCCGTTCCTCCAGCCTTTTGGAAGACGCTCAAAATCATCCGTGCGCGGGCGTATATAAAACCTATATGATACCCAACTCGGCGGCGGAGCCGGAAAAAAGAATCAAAAGACTTACGGACGCTATAAAACTGGTTTATGCCTCCACATACCTTGAAGCTCCCAAAACATTTATTAAAAACTCTTCAAACAGAATAGAAGAGGAGAAAATGGGAGTAATAATACAACAGATAATAGGCAAAAAATATAAAAGCTACTTTTATCCCGCAATATCGGGAGTAGCTCAATCTTATAATTTTTATCCAGTTTCATACATGAAGCAGGAGGAAGGCATTGCCTTTATAGCCGCAGGTCTCGGAACAATAGTGGTGCAAGGAGGATATTCGCTTAGATTTTCGCCAAAATATCCGCAGATGCTTCCGCAATTTTCTACCGTTGAAGATATACTTAAAAATTCTCAAAAATACTTTTATGCTCTTAACATAGATAACTTCCCTGATATTTTCGGATCTGCGGAAAACGCATCTTATCATCTTGACGACGAAGCCTCTCTTTCAAAAATAGAAACGGATGCAGACGCCGCAATAATACCGAATAATTCGCCGATAAAAAAATTATCAAGCTATTTCATTCCTCAAGACAACAAAATAAAAGACGGATATTCGGCGGACGGCTATCCTATATTGACATTTGCAAACATATTAAAATATAACCTCTTTTCAATTCCGAAAATAATAACCCGGCTTTTACAAATAGGCGCAAAAGGAATGGGCTGCCCCATAGAAATAGAATTTGCCGTAAATCTGCCGGATAATAATAACCAAAAACCGTTATTTGCTCTTTTACAAATAAGACCTATGAGCGGCGCATTTACCAAAAAAAATTTTTCCATAAAAAAAGAGGATATAAAAAACGGATTATGCTACAGCTCAAACGCTCTTGGAAACGGCGAAATATCAGATATTGCAGATATTATATTGGTAAATCCGAAAAGCTTTGATATAACCAAAACTTTGGATATAGCTTTGGAAATAAAAGAGTTTAATAAACGGCTTGTTAAAGAAAATAGAAAATACCTTTTAATAGGACCCGGAAGATGGGGAAGCGCAGACAGATGGCTTGGAATACCGGTAAAATGGAACGATATTTCAAATGCAGGCGCCATAATAGAGACCGAATTTGCCGATTTAAAAGCGGATCCTTCTTATGGCAGCCATTTTTTCCATAACATAACATCTTTGGGAGTCGGTTATATGACGGTTAAAACCAATAACGAGGATTTTATAAAATGGGAACAAATGGATAAAATGCCCGCATTAAGAACAGATCGTTTTATAAAACATATAAGATTAAAAAAACCTTTAATAATAACAATTGACGGCAAAACTTCAAAATCTTTAATCAAATTATATGAATAATATAAAAAAGAATATTTGCGAACTTTCCCAAAATACGTCCCGCGCCGCCAAAAGAGATAAAAAATATTTAACTGCAAAAAAAATGATTAAGTTTCGCCGAATAATAAAGTGGGTTGGGTTTAAATTCGCTTAAACCAGCATAATTATTTGAATTATAAGTAGAAGGAAAAACAAATGAAAGATATTATAGAACGCGTAAAACAAAGAGACCAAAACGAACCGGAGTTTCATCAAGCCGTAACCGAAGTAATGGAATCAATCAAACCTGTTATGGAAAGAAATCCGGAATATAGAAAAACAAAAATACTCGAAAGAATAGTAGAACCGGAACGAGTTATAATGTTTAGAGTTCCATGGACGGATGACAAAGGCGAAGTTCAGGTAAACAGAGGCTTTAGAGTGGAAATGAACAGCGCCATAGGACCATACAAGGGAGGACTCAGATTCCATCCTTCCGTAAATCTCGGAATATTAAAATTTCTCGCATTCGAACAGGTATTTAAAAACGCGTTAACTACCCTTCCTATGGGAGGCGGAAAAGGAGGCTCCGATTTCGATCCAAAAGGCAAATCCGACGCCGAAGTTATGAGATTCTGCCAAAGCTTTATGGCGGAACTTTTCAGACATATCGGACCGAATACGGATATTCCCGCCGGCGATATAGGAGTAGGAGCAAGAGAAATCGGATACCTTTTTGGGATGTATAAAAAACTTAAAAACGAATTTACCGGAGTTTTAACCGGAAAAAGCTTAAACTGGGGCGGAAGCTTAATAAGACCCGAAGCCACAGGATACGGAAGCGTATATTTTGCCGCGGAAATGCTTGCCGTTAAGCAGGACAGCTTACAAGATAAAATCTGCCTTATATCCGGCTCCGGCAACGTAGCCCAATATACAATGGAAAAACTTCTTGATCTGAATGCAAAACCGGTAACCTGTTCCGATTCTTCCGGTTACATATACGACGAAGAAGGAATAGACAGAAAAAAACTTGAGTTTATAAAACGTTTAAAAAACATGAAACGGGGAAGAATAAAAGAATATGCCGAAAAATATAATACCGCGGAATATAATCCGATAGACCCTAACGCAGATTACAACCCTTTATGGGATCATAAAGCCGACTGCGCTTTTCCGTCTGCAACTCAAAACGAAATAAACAAACAAGACGCTCAAAATCTAATTAATAACGGAATTAAACTCGTTTCCGAAGGAGCAAACATGCCTACTACGCCGGAAGGCATGGATATATTTATAGATAACAAACTGCTTTATGGCCCGGGTAAAGCCTCAAATGCCGGCGGAGTTTCGGTTTCGGGGCTTGAAATGAGCCAAAATAGCATGCGATACGGATGGACAAGAGAAGAGGTTGACAATCGTCTTAAATTAATAATGAAAAGCATCCATACAAGTTGCATAAACGCATCCGAGCAATACGGAACGCAAGGAAATTACGTAGTAGGGGCTAACATTGCAGGATTCGTTAAGGTTGTAGAGGCTATGACCGATCAGGGAATCGTATAATCACAATGAAAATAGTAAAGGAAATCTCCATTATTAAAAATATTCAATCATAAAAAAGGATAATTATCGAAATAATTAAGGAATTTTTTGCTTTGCTCGAAATAATAGGTTTCCCATTTTTGCCATGTCATTTCGACGAGCGTAGCAAGGAGAAATCCCTTAATTAAGCATGATAAAAAAGATATAATCTGTAAAGACGTTGCAACTTTGCATCTTAAACATAAATAGATAAAACATATGAATAAAAAGGAGTAAACATATAATGTCTGAACATATCGCCAAATTAAGAAATATAGCTTTAATCGGACACGGAGGAGCCGGCAAAACATCCATAGCCGAAGTTATGCTTTTTAAAGCAAAAGTTACAAACAGAATCGGACGCGTCGAAAACGGAAATACCGTAATGGATTTTGAACCGGAAGAATTAAAAAGGGGCAATAGTATAAATTCCTCATTCTATCAATTTGAATGGGACAAAAATACTATAAACCTTATAGATACTCCGGGAGATCAAAATTTTTTTTCCGATACCAAGTTATGTTTGGAAGCGGCGGAAGCGGCGATAACCGTTATAGACGGCATAGACGGAGTAAAAGTTCAGACCGAACAGGCTTGGGGATTTGCAGACAAATATCAAATACCCCGTATAATATTTATAAATAAATTAGATAGAGAACATTCCGATTTTGAAAAAACAATAGAAGATATAAAAAAAGCGTTTCCGCAAAAGATAGTTATTACCCAAATACCTATAGGAAAGGAAACCGAATTTAACGGAATAGCCGACCTTATAACAAACAAAGCCTATATATATAACGACGACGGAACATTAACAAAAACCGAAATACCGGACAACATCAAAGAGGCAGTAACAGCCGCTCGCGAAACATTTATAGAAGACATAGCCGAAGCCGACGATAATCTTATAGAAAAATATCTCGAAGGGGAAGAGGTTACGGATGAAGAAATAAAAAATGCTTTAAGAGAAGGAACAGTAAACAACCTATTTGTTCCGGTATTATGCGGTTCCGCAATCGGAAAAACATCAGGAATAGGCATAGAGCCTCTATTAAATTTTATATCTTCAAATATGCCCTCTCCTATAGACCGCAACGGTAAAATCGGAACATGGGAAAAACAGGAAGTAAAAAGAGAGCCGGACCCAAGCGCTCCTTTTTCCGCCTTTGTTTTCAAAACAATAGCAGATCCTTATGCAGGCAGACTTACTCTGTTTAAAGTGGTTTCCGGAACGCTCGGAAAAGACGGAATGTTTTTAAATACGACAACAGACGTAAAAGAAAAATTCAGCCAGCTTTTAACCATTGCGGGAAAAGAGCAAAAACCTGCGGAAAGCGCAGGACCCGGATCCATAGCGGCGGTTGCAAAGCTAAAAGAGACCACTACCGGAAACACCCTTTGCGACGAAAACGAAAAAATAATATATCAAACGGCAAAACCGATCTCGCCGATTATTTCCTTTGCGGTTACCGCTAAAGTTCAGGGGGAAGAGGATAAAATATTCAGCTCCCTTACAAAAATTATAGAAGAGGATAACGGGCTTACATTAGGAAGAAACTCCGAAACAAAAGAGATACTTCTTTCCGGCTGCGGACAGGTTCATATAGAGGCTGCTTTGGAAAAACTAACAAGAAAATTTAAAGTGGAAGCCGTATTAAACATACCGAAAATTCCTTATAAAGAAACCATTAAAAAGAAAGTGCGAGTGCAGGGAAAACATAAGAAACAATCCGGCGGACACGGACAATACGGAGACTGCTGGATACGGTTCGAGCCTAAACCCAGCGGAGAAGGATTTGAGTTTGCAGATGAAGTGGTAGGCGGCGCAATACCGAAAGCATACATACCGGCGGTTGAAAAAGGAATAATCGAATCATGTCAAAAAGGCGCGCTTGCAGGTTTTCCTTGCGTTGACTTAAAAGCTACGCTTGACTACGGAACATATCATAACGTAGACTCTTCCGAAATGGCTTTTAAAATAGCCGCATCGCTTGCATTTAAAAAAGCTATGGAAGAAGCTTTGCCAATTTTGTTAGAGCCTATAATGAAAATAACAATAACAACTCCGGACGAACACATGGGCGATATAATGGGAGATATCAACTCGAAACGAGGCAAAGTTTTGGGTATGGATTCCAAAGGGAAAAATCAGATAATAATAGCAAACGTTCCTCTTGCAGAGTTTCAAACTTACGCTACCGCTCTCCGCTCCATAACAGGCGGAAGAGGCTTATTTACTCTTGAATTTTCTCATTATGACGAAGTTCCTGCGCAGGAAACCCAAAAAGTAATAGAAGCGGTTAAAAAAAAGGAAGAAGCATAAAATAATTCCCATCAATTAAGGCTCGACAAAAAAGGTAATAAAAAAAGCGTAAGGGGGTTCCATGCAACCCCCTTACGCCGTCTATTTTCTTGAGCTTACGGTTAGTAACAAAACCTTTTTCTATACATTTCTGTTTTTTCACTATACATACCTCTTGCGCAAATACAGTCTTTTACATTATCCGATATGCCCAAATAAACCTGAGTTTTTAACAACATATTTAAGGATAAAAAAGCGACTGAACGTCGATTGCCTTCAATAACCGTAAATGGACCCAAAAGCTTATCGGCTATTAAAATCAACTTTGTATCCAAAATACCGCCTGTTTCCAAATAATTTATTTTCCGTTTAATATCATTGGATATTCTTATGCTATCTTGACTAAAAAATGTATTGTTAAGATATTTAGACACAACATCAGCGAGATAAGTTCTTCTTGAAATACTCTCCCAATCTGCGGAATAAATTATATATATTTTATCAATATCGGCTTCTTCCGGTTCGGCAAGATACCATTTTATATTATTTGGAAGCTTCGACTTTATATCATAACGCCAATCATTAATTGGTTACGCCAATTTGTCTTTAGATAATTCTTGATATCCTTTTAAATTCTCTGTCTTATACCAATGCTCCCAAACTTCTCCTTGAGTCGCTCCTTTAATTATATACAAAAATCTCCTCCGTTTTCAAAAAAGTCCGGCGATTGTAACGCCTTCAAATACTTCTATCTTTTCCTACAACATAAATCTCTTTACTCTGCTTACGGCAGATTTGAGGCTTGAAAATCTTAAACTCGTTAAAGAATCCTTTTACTTTGTCCGAAAAAGCCTTAAAATCCTCTCCGAAAAAAATTTTACATACAAAAGAACCTTTCGGAGCAAGAGCTTTTTTTGCAATAGAAAAAGCGGCGTCCGCAAGATTTAAGGAACGGGCGGAATCTACAAAACTATTTCCGGTAGTATCAGGCGCCATATCGCTTAATACAACGTCAAATCGATTAGCTCCAAACAATTCATTATCTTGATATTCAAATATATCCGCTTTAATAACCTTTGCGTTATTCGGCAAAACTATATCCGTATCCTTTATGTCAATCCCGATAACGCTCCCCTCTTCGCCCGTAGAATGAGCCGCATAAAGAAGCCACGATCCCGGGGCAAAACCCAAATCCAAAACCCTGTCTCCTCTTTTTATTATCTTATATTTCTTTTGAATCTCTTCAAGCTTATAAATTGAGCGAGCTGGATAATTCTCTTTTTTCGCCTTTACCGTATAATGATCCGCCCATCTTTTCTTTTTTTTCTTGGTCATAGTTATATATCTTTTATCCGCTTATATTCCGTTTTAATAAAAATCTCTCTTGCCTCCGTTTTTGTAAAACGCTTTTTTAAATAGCGCCTATTTCAAAAAGCCTCAACCGACAAAACCTTTAATACGCTATTTTAACAAAAAATGATTTGATTTTTAACAGACGTTATTTTATCTATATTATGTTTCCGACTTAACAGGCGCTCATCTGCCAAAGCGAATTTAAGAATAACTGCTTATTTCTTATATAAAAAATAAAATATGCCCATTAAAAAACTAAAACCGAATATAGAGAAATCTTTGCCTTTAAAAAAACAGATAAACGGAGAACGACTCCGGCTGATAAAGAATAGCTCATTTTGCCCTGTTTATAGAAATAAAAACGGAACTCTATACGAAGGAGACAGCATTGCTTGGTTAAAAAGTATAAAAAGCGAAACGATTGATCTTGTTTTTGCGGATCCGCCTTATAATATCAAAAAAGCCGATTGGGATAAATTTGAGAATCAGGAAGAATATATTCGATGGTCAATGAAATGGATTAAAGAAGCATTCCGTATTTTAAAAAAAACCGGAACTCTTTATATCTGCGGTTTTTCAGAAATATTGGCAGACTTAAAACATCCTTCAATGAAATATTTTAAAAGCTGCAAATGGATAATTTGGTATTATAAAAATAAAGCGAATTTGGGAAAAGATTGGGGACGTTCTCATGAAAGCATTCTTCATTTAAGAAAAAGTTTAAAATTTATAATAAATATTAACGACGTTAGAATACCCTACGGCAAACACACCTTAAAATATCCTTCACACCCACAAGCCGACACAAGTCAATACGGCAACCGAGGAAAACGAAAAGATATTTGGACGCCTCATCCTTTGGGAGCAAAACCTAAAGATGTTATTGAAGTGCCGACAATATGTAACGGAATGAATGAAAAAACGCCTCATCCCACGCAAAAACCGGAAGAATTATTAAGAAAGCTTATACTTGCGTCCTCAAATGAAAACGATCTGGTTTTAGATCCTTTTTCCGGCTCCAGCGCTACGCTTGTAGTTGCCGAGCAATTAGAGCGAAAATGGCTTGGCTGCGATTTATCCCATGAATACAACAAATTTGCAATTAATAGGTTAGAAAATGTTTTATATAAAACCAAAAAAGAATGGATTGCATTTGATAAAGAGAATGAGAACAGAAGAAATTCAATAAGATGAAATTAAAAGATATTGTAACTATCGCAACAGATAAAAAAAAATTTCAAACTATCGAAGCATACTCCGATTTTTGTCTCAACTATTTGGAATTTATAAAAACCAATCTCCAAGCCGTAATTGTTTCTATGAATGAAAATCATTATAGATTTTTTCAGTATAAAGAAGACGGAACATATAATGTAACTCGTCCGATTAATAGCTCCCTTATGCTTTCATTGGAACAGTTTGATTCCAATCGCAAAAAATTTATCAATATTCTCAAAAACATTAAGAGCATATCTTCAAAATCAGATAAAAACAGACAATTAATAAATAATTACATATATACCTGCCAGCAATCAATAGGAGCGGCGTTAGATGCATTGCCTGCAAAAAAATCTAATACGGCAAAAAAAATTAACGGCGATTTGTTTGAACGCTTTATTCGATTAATTATTTTAGAAGTTGGTATCGACGTTAAAGCGGGCAATATTGCCGTTCCCGTCAAAATTAACGGCGCAGAAGCGTTTAAAATGAATTATCAGCACGATTTAATCATAAAGTCAGACGATACCACAAAAGCAATAGGTTCGGTTAAAACTTCAAGCAAAGATAGAATTGATAAAATTTTTATTGATAAATTCTTATATAACAAATTAACAGACACAAACATCCCGCATTTTGCTATCTTCTTAAATGATGTTCAAAGAAAAGGGAAAGAGGGGAAATATAGTATAAACGCCACCTTTCTTTCAGGACATTTTAAAGGTTATACAATTAAACTAAATCCGTTGGACGGAGTATATTACTTTGATATAAGACCTAATATGAAAACAGACGATATACTTAAAAACCATATAAAAACCTTTGATAATTTTTTAATTCAAGATATTTGGAATATTATAAAATAAAGCCAAAATCTTAAAAAAGTATTTATAACACGGCGTCAACCGCTTCGGCTATAGTAGATACCCCGACAATATCAATATTTTTATCCTGTTTTTTAATTCTTTTAAAATTTCCGGCGGGAATAATGAATTTATTAAACCCCATTTTTACCGCTTCCGCAATTCTTATATCTATATGACTTACCGCCCTTGCTTCGCCTGTAAGCCCTACCTCTCCTATTGCTATAGCGTTTGAACGGATCGGCTTGTCAAAATAACTTGAAGCTATTGCGGATATTATTCCCAAATCGACCGCAGGCTCGTCTATTTTTATTCCGCCAGTTACATTCATAAATATATCGCTTCCTATCAAACGGGTTCCGAGTCTTTTTTCCATAACCGCAGCCAATAAAGCGACTCTGTTATGATCAAGCCCAAGTATTGTTCGGCGCGGGGTTCCGAAATTGGTGGCGCTTACAAGAGCTTGAATTTCAATTAAAATAGGTCTTGTTCCTTCGAGACTTGCAATCACAACCGAGCCGGAAGCGGCTTTAGGACGCTGAGAAAGAAAAAGAGCCGAAGGATTGGCAATCTCGCAAAGCCCTTTTTCTCGCATTTCAAAAACCCCTATTTCATTTGCAGAGCCGAATCTGTTTTTAACGACTCGCAAAATTCTAAATATATAATTTTTATCCCCTTCAAAATATAAAACCGTATCTACCATATGTTCCAAAAGTTTTGGTCCCGCTATTGCCCCCTCTTTTGTTACGTGCCCTATTAAAAATATGGAAATGGAGCTTTTTTTTGCGGTTATCATAAGTCTTGCGGCGGTTTCTCTTACCTGAGTTACGCTTCCTGGAACAGAGGATAAATCTTTGTTAAACATTGTTTGAATGGAATCTATTACCATAATATCCGGCTTTATTTTTTTGGCTATAGATAAAATAATATCTATATCTATTTCGGACGCTGCAAAAACAGAGGAGGAAGACAAACCGAGTCTTTTGCTTCTTAAACGTATTTGGCTTGTCGATTCTTCGCCGGTTATATAAAGAACCTTGCCGCCGCCGTTATTAGAAAACGCATATAATACTTGTAGCATTAGGGTTGATTTGCCTATTCCAGGGTCTCCTCCAAGAAGTATTAAAGAGCCGGGGGTTATTCCGCCGCCGAGCGTTCTGTCTAACTCGTTTATGCCTGTTTTTTTTCTTTGAATATCTTTAATATTGTCGGAATTAAGCAAAACAGCTTCTATATTTCCAATATCTTTTTTCTTTACATTCGGCTTTCTTGCAGGACCGGATAACACAGTTGAATTTTCTACAAAACAATCCCATTTTCCGCAATCCGGACATCTGCCGAGCCATTTTGGCGCCTGATAACCGCATGTTTGGCATTCGAATATTGTTTCGATTTTTTTCATAACTAAGCCTTATAATTAAAAACAAAAAAAAATGCTTATAAAATAACAAAAGGATTTCGCTTTTCTATCTGAATGACAAGAAAGCAATTTTTTTTGTCTGCAATGTTCAAAAAGCGGTTTTTACCGTATTATTTGAACGCTCCCGGGAAAGCGGATAAAAGTTTTAATCTTAAGCATTTCGGGAGTTAAAATTTTTATCCGACATTGAAATCAAGCACGCACACAAACAAACTTTTTTCAGAAAACTAACTTACAAAATCTTAAACAGTATAGGAAGCGCAACCATTGTGCCTATCATGCTTCCTATATTTGTAAACACCACCATCAAAAGTATTCTCGTTATTTTGTTTTTAAAGAAACCTTTTACCGTAAGTATGTCTTGGGCAAGACTTTCGCAGTCTTTTACTTTCGGTTTTCGGAAATAAGCCTCTACAAGACCAGATACCCAACCGGCGGCTATCATCGGATTTAAAGAGGTTAAAGGCGCCGCCAAAAACGATGATATAATTGTCCAAGGATGCCCCATTGCCGCCGCCGCTCCTATAGACGCAAAAACTCCGTTTGCAAGTATCCACCAAAGAATCATCTCTTTGCCTGCGGCAAATCCGCCTTTTGAAAAACCTAAAACAAACAATAAAAAAATAAATATAGGAATCGCCCATTTTAAAACATTTGTAAAACCGCTTTTTTTCGGCAACACATCTAATTCTTCTATGTTTCGGCTTTTCTCTATATATTTTGTTATACCCGGAACATGCCCCGCTCCCACTACCGCAATAATTTTGTCGCCGGATGAGTTTCTTATTTTTTCCGCAAGATATTTGTCTCTTTCGTCTATTAATATCTCTTTTAAAACCGGCATAGATTTTCCAACCTCTTTTATAAGGTTTTCCAATACATCCGTCTGCTTCATTTTTTCGATCTCTTCTTCCGTAATATCCTGACTGCTTCCTATAGATAGCAAAAGTTGAAAAACAACCTTTATTTTATTCCATAAACCCATAGACCGCCATGCTCTTGAAAGCGTTGTTCGGATATCTCTGTCCGCAAGCCGAATCTTTGCATTTACCAAATTTGCAGATTCTATTGCCTGAAGCATTTCGGCGCCCGGCTTAATATCAAGCTTTGCGGCAATCTTTTTTTGAAAGGATGCTAAAAGTAAATTAGAAAGCAATAAAGGGGCTTTTTTCTCTTTTATTACCTTTATTATATCCATATCCTGCCAGCCGTTTCCGCTTACCATCGCTTTATATCTTGATTCGCATAATTCTATACATACCGTATCAGGCTTATGATCCTCTATCATATCTCTTACGATTTCCACGCTTTGTCGAGATACATGGGCTGTTCCTATAAGTTTTATATTTTTTCTATTTATAGTAAATTCGGTTATCATTTTTTTGTTTCCGTTTTTTTATGCTTCAATGTTTTTTTGAAATAATTTAGGTTTGTTAAACCCTATGGGACTATTTGCTTTCCTTTGTTTTGTCAATATAAAACAAAGGATGGAAAGTTGGCAATATCAAATTTTAAATCTATAAAAGCAACGATGACTTAACATAAGTTAAGCTTGACAACATCAAACTTTAAATCTATAAAACTTGTTAAACATTACAACAGGTTATCCGAACGAGCAAATGGGTTATCTGAACGAGCAAACAGATTATCCGAACGAGCAAACAGATTATCCGAACGAGCAAACAGATTATTTGAACGAGCAAACAGATTATTTGAACGAGCAAACAGATTATCCGAACGAGCAAACAGATTATCCGAACGAGCAAAC
>JAOZTP010000150.1 GCA_029939135.1 Desulfobacterales bacterium | reverse complement strand
AAAAATTGAAAAAACGAGTCGTAATAACAGGCATAGGGCTTATAACGCCTCTTGGGATAGGCGTAAAAGATTCTTGGCAGGCATTATGTTCTGGCAAATCAGGCATAGCGGAAATAACAAAATTCGACGCCTCCGATTTTGTCACTAAAATTGCCGGAGAGGTAAAAAATTTTGACCCGAAAGATTTTCTTTTAAAAAAGGATGCCAATAAAGCCCAGCCGTTTATAGCCTACGCCATAGCTGCGGCTGCGGAAGCCATAAAGGATTCCGGCTTGAAAATAGACGCTTTTAACGCCGATAAGGTAGGAGTTATTACCGGCTGCGGACTTGGCGGACTTGGGCTTCTTGAAAAAAGCTCGCTTACGCTTAAGGAAAGGGGACCTCAAAGAATAAGCCCCTTTTTTATCCCGATGATGATAGGAAACATGGCGCCCGGAATGATTTCAATATATTTCGGGGCAAAAGGTCCTAATTCTTCCGTAGCCACAGCTTGCGCCGCCGGAACTCATGCAATAGGAGACGCTTTTAAGATAATAGAAACAGGCAGGGCGGAGGCTATGATAGCCGGAGGCGTAGAATCTGTAATAACCCCTTTGGGACTTGCGGGATTCAATGCTATGAAAGCCCTTTCCACAAGAAACAATGAGCCTCAAAAAGCCTCGAGACCATTTGATAAAGATAGAGACGGTTTTGTAATGGGAGAAGGAGGCGGCATATTAGTTATGGAAACTCTTGAAAGCGCCGTAAAACGAGACGCAAAAATATATGCGGAAATAGCGGGCTTTGGAATGAGCGGCGACGCTTATCATTTTACGGCTCCGCCGCCGGACGGCTCCGGAGCGGAAGCCTGTATGAACGCCGCAATAAAGGATGCGGAAATTACGCCCGATAGAATTGATTATGTTAATGCGCACGGCACATCCACGCCCCTTAACGATCTTTCCGAAACAATAGCTATTAAAAAGGTTTTCGGAGATTATGCATATAATCTTGCAATAAGCTCCACAAAATCTATGACGGGGCATCTTTTGGGCGGCTCCGGAGGAATAGAAACCGTATTTACGGCGTTATCTATATTTGAAAAAATAATTCCTCCTACAATAAATTACGACAATAAGAGTGAAGACTGCGATCTTGATTATGTTCCGAGTAGCGCTCGCAAAAAAGAGATAAATTTTGCTATGAAAAATTCTTTTGGATTCGGAGGCACAAACGCAAGCTTAATCTTAAAAAAATATGATTGAAAATTAATAACGGCAAAAAATAAAGCCGCATGTTTAAAAATATTAAAATGCAAAAAAGAATAATTATGAACCGAATATAAACGCAAACAAGCGTTTTTTTTGTCATGTAATCTTAAGGATTGCGGCGAGGAGAAATCTCTTAATTAAAATATGAAAAACATTAGAAACTTCAGCATAATAGCTCACATAGATCATGGCAAATCAACCCTTTCGGATAGAATAATCCAGCAAAGTAAAATAATTTCGGACAGAGATTTCCAAGATCAAATATTAGACAACATGGATATAGAGCGGGAAAGAGGAATCACCATCAAAAGTCAAACCGTATGTATTCCTTATACCGCAAAAGATAATCAACCCTACATGTTAAATCTTATCGATACCCCCGGGCATGTGGATTTTACCTACGAAGTGTCAAGAGCGTTGGCGTCCTGCGAAGGAGCGCTTCTGCTTATAGACGCAAGTCAGGGAGTTGAAGCTCAAACCCTTGCAAACCTGTATCTTGCTATGGAAAGCGACCTCGAAATAATACCGGTAATCAATAAAATAGACCTTCCTTCCGCAGATATAGAAAGGGTAAAAGAGCAGATAGAAAATGATCTTGGTTTGGATGCAAATACCGCAATGCTAACCTCCGCCAAAGCGGGAACCGGCATAATAGATCTTATGGAAGGAATTATACGGTATCTTCCGGCTCCTACCGGAGATATAAAAAAACCTTTAAAAGCGATAATATTCGATTCTCATTACGACGCTTACAGAGGAACAGTAGTTCATATACGGGTATTTGACGGCTCCATATGCGCCGGCGATAAAATAGTATTTATGTCCAACAACGCCGAATACAAAGTGGAGGAGGTCGGAATATTTCAGATTGTAAAAATTTCAAAAAAAGAGCTTAAAGCCGGAGAGGTAGGATATATAATAGCCGGAATAAAGACCGTAAGCGATACAAAATGCGGCGATACAATCACATTGACAAATAACCGTTGCCAAAAACATAAAAGCGGTTTTAAGGAGGCAAAGCCGGTAGTGTTTTCTTCCATATATCCGGTAAGTTCGGACGATTACGAAGAGCTTGTTTTATCCATAGAAAAATTAAAATTAAACGACGCCTCTTTAGTATACGAAAAGGATTCTTCTGCTGCGTTGGGTTTTGGATTTCGATGCGGGTTTTTAGGGCTTTTACATCTTGACGTAGTTCAGGAAAGACTCGAAAGAGAATATAACCTTTCTTTAATACTTACGGCTCCTTCGGTTCGGTATCAGATTTTTCTTAATAACGGCGAAATGGAGATTATTGACAACCCCGCATTATATCCCGACCCTACTATAATAGGATACGCCAAAGAGCCGTTTATAAAAGCCTCTATAATAGTTCCGGCAAAATATATGGGAGCGGTTATGAATTTGTGTCTCGAACGCAGAGGAATTAACAAAAATTACGAATATCTTACAAGCGACAGGTTAGAAATGACGTTCGACCTTCCTCTTGCGGAGGTAATATATGATTTTTACGATAAACTTAAATCTATAACGCAAGGTTACGGATCCTTTGACTACGAAATAATAGATTACAGAGAAACCGATCTTGCAAAATTAGATATATTAATAAACGGAGATCGGGTTGACGCTCTTTCTCAACTTGTTCATAAAGATCGAGCGGTTTCGAGAGCGAGAGTCGCATGCGAAAAACTAAAACAGGCGATTCCAAGACAAATGTTTAAAATAGCCATACAAGGAGCAATAGGCGGAAAAATTATATCCCGAGAAACAATCTCGGCGTTTAGAAAAGACGTAACTGCAAAATGCTACGGCGGCGATATTTCCCGTAAGCGGAAACTTCTTGAAAAGCAGAAAAAAGGTAAAAAACGAATGAAAATGATAGGGCAGGTTGAGATACCTCAATCCGCATTTTTATCGGTTTTAACCTCTGGCGATAAGTAGGGAAAGGAGAGGAAAGAAGGCTGGATGTAGTTTATATCAAGAATGAATTTATCAAAATTAATGGTAATACTACTTGCTCAAAGAATGACTTTATTAGAATTAATATCAATACTGTCCGCATAAATAATGATTTTGTCAAAGACAATAATCATATCGCTTGTATCAAGGATGATTATGGCAAAAGCGACAATCATATTTTCAATATCAACAAATTTTTTGCATAGAATAGTAGGAAGAAAATAAAAAAATGAAAAAATTATTAAAAGTCGCAATTTTTATTATACTTATTTTTAACGCCAGTTTTGCTATGGCAAAAGAGCTGGATAATATTTCCCGCATAGCTTTGGCGTCCGCTTTTGAACCGGAAATAAATATTTTTTTAAAGCATATAAAGGATCAGGAAAAAACGGTTATTAACGGCAAAACATTCACTACAGGCAAACTTGCCGGAAAAGAGGTAGTATTGTTTTTGTCCGGCATATCCATGATAAATGCTGCCGTAAATATTCAACTTGCAATAGATAATTTTAATATTTCCAAGATTATTTTCAGCGGCATAGCGGGCGGAGTTAATCCTTCTTTGCATGTAGGCGATGTGGTTATTCCGAAAAAATGGGCGAATTATCAGGAGCAAGCCTTTGCTTACGATGGAGAAAAAGGCTGGGAGCTGATGCCGTGGCACACAAAAGAGTTTAATAATTTTAATATGATTTTTCCTCAATATGTAATGATTACCTCCAAAGGAGGCGAGCCGGATAAGGAGGAGGCAAAATTTTGGTTTGAGGCGGATGCGGATATGTTAAAGCTTGCTTCCGAAATAGCCGCTTCCGTAACTTTGGAAAAATGCGTTGATAAAGATAGATGCCTTAAAAATAGCCCGGTAATTAAGATAGGCGGACTTGGGGTTTCGGGACCTACATTTGTAAATAATAGGAAATATAGGGAATGGGTTTGGAATAATTTTACGGATTCGGAAAATAACAGAATAGACGCTTTGGATATGGAATCGAGCGCGGCGGCTACTGTAGCCTATATGAATAAAATACCTTTTATAGCCTTTAGGTCTTTAAGCGACCTTGCAGGAG
>JAOZTP010000047.1 GCA_029939135.1 Desulfobacterales bacterium | reverse complement strand
AATATTTCGACGTATTAGGTCAGCTTTACGTTGAATTTTTAAGATATGCAAACAGCGATAAAGGGCTTGGAATTGTTTTAACCCCTCCGCATATTACAGAATTTTTTGCGGATTTAGCGCAGGTAAATAAAGATTCGATCGCTTATGACAACTGCGCTGGAACCGGCGGTTTTTTGATCGGCGCTATGAAAAAAATGATTAAAGAGGCAAAAGAGGACGAAACAAAAATAAAAGAAATAAAGGCGGAGCAGCTTATAGGGACGGAATATCAGTCTCATATTTTTGCTTTGGCGGTTTCCAACATGTATATTCATCAGGACGGAAAAACAAATATAATAAACGGAGACTGTTTTGATAAAGAAGTTATAGAAAAGGTAAAAAATAAAAAGCCTACGGTAGGATTTTTAAATCCCCCATACAAGTCAAACAAAAAAACGGATACGGACGAACTGGAGTTTATCTTAAATAATCTTGAATGTTTAACCTATAGCGGAACCTGCGTTGCAATCGTTCCTATGCAAAGCGCTTTGTCTCAATTTGGCAAAGTCTTTGAATTAAAAAAGAGACTATTGGAAAAACATACGTTAGAGGCGGTTTTGTCTATGCCGGACGAATTATTTCATAATTCAAAAGTAAATGTAGTCTCCTGTATTATGGTTTTTACCGCTCATAAACCTCATTCAAAGAATAAGGAGACCTATTTCGGCTATTACAAGGATGACGGATTTGTAAAAAGAAAGAATAAAGGAAGAATTGACGCTTACGGAAAATGGAATGATATAAAAGAAAAATGGAACTTAAATTTTATCAACAGAAAAGAGGAACCCGGGTTGAGCGTTAATCAAATAGTTTTCGCAGATATGGAATGGGCGGCGGAGGCTTATATGGAAACCGATTATTCTAATTTAAAGCCGTCTGATTTTGAGGATACTATTCTTAATTATATAATATTTTTGCATAGCAACAGACTTTTAGATAGAAAACGGGAACAAGAGAATGAGTAGATTAGTAAAAATATCCGATCTGTTTCACATAAGATATGGAAATAGTTTGGAACTTATTAATTTAACTCAATGTAAAAGCTCCGATAAAAACTCCGTTCCTTTTGTTTCTCGCACCGAAAAAAATAACGGCGTTTCCGCTTATGTAGAAAAAGAACCGTATATTGAAACAAATCCGGCGCATTCCTTATCGGTTGCCGTAGGAGGTTCGGTTTTGTCGACATTTTATCAGCCCTTTCCGTTTTATACCGGTTTTCATGTATTAGTTCTTACTCCGAAAAAAGAGACGAGCGAAATAGAGATGCTTTTTTATGCGAAATGTATAAACGCAAATAAATACAAATATAATTACGGAAGACAGGCGAATAAAACATTAAAGAACATATTTATTCCAGATAGCATGTCAAAACGCTTATCCGATCATCTTTTTGCTTATTATAAAAAAGCTTTAACCATCGTTTCCAAAGAATCCTTGATTGATATAAAAATTCAATTGGAGGTTGAAAAATGGCGGCATTTTATTGTCGGCGAATTATTTGATTTAAAAAAGGCGAAACCTGTTCATGCAGTTTCGTTAGAAAATATAGAAAACGGAAGTATGCCTTATATTACAAGGACAAATTTTAATAATGGCGCCGAAAAATTTATAATGGATAACAATCAATTCGCCGAAAATTTAAATCAAGGGAATTGTATCTCTATAGGCGGTGAAAGTTCGACCGCTTTTTATCAATGCCAAAAATTTATAACGGGAAATAATATTACCCTTTTGTATAATAAAAATTTGAATAAATATAACGCATTATTTTTAAATACGGTTTTAACTGCAAATTTGCAAAAAAAATTTAGTTACGGCAGAGGAGCAACCAAAAAAAGACTTGGCGAATTAAAAATCAAATTGCCGAGCAAAAATAATCTGCCGAATTGGGAATATATGAAAAACTATATAACATCTTTACCTTATTCAAAATTTTTATGAATTATTTTCAATATTAGGATTTGTCAATTCAAGATAAGAAAAATTTTAGAAAAGGCTTTTTTGCGTTTAAAGGCAATTATATATATTTTTTATAAAAAAATAAACTAAAATGGAAAATTATTATGGAAAATTCAAAAAATGAAAAACAGTATGTAATAAATAATTTAAAAAACGACGAATCTTGGCGGATGTTTAAAGTAATCGGCGAATTTGTGGATGGAATTGAAGCGTTGCACAATTTGGGACCTGCAGTAAGCATATTCGGTTCCGCAAGAACAAAAAAGGATGATCCCTATTATGAAAAAGCGGAAAAAATCGCATATCTTTTTGCCAAAAACAACTTTTCGGTTATAACTGGAGGCGGAGGCGGAATAATGGAAGCCGCAAATAAAGGAGCGCAAGAGGCAAAAGGCACATCCGTAGGGCTTAATATAATGCTGCCTTTTGAAGATGCCCCGAACAAATATTCCAACATAAAAATAGATTTTAAATATTTTTTTATACGCAAAGTAATGTTTATAAAGTATGCTATGGCATACATTATTATGCCCGGAGGATTAGGAACATTAGACGAACTATTTGAAGCGATCACCCTAATTCAAACCCAAAGAATAAAGCCGTTTCCGGTTATATTGGTAGGAACCGAATATTGGAAAGGGCTTATTGAATGGATGAAAGAGCAGATGCTTTCTCATGGCAATATATCGCCCGGCGATATAGACAAACTTAAAATTATGGACGACCCTGAACAGATCGTAAAAACAATAAAAGATATTGTAATATTATAAAGGTTTATTCTCTTGCTTATTTTTTTAAGCGCCAAAGTAATAAACGTTGAAGTTGATTTTTTTATTCGGAGTTTCGGCTATTAAACAGGAATAAAAAAACGGGTAAAAATTTTAACCGCAGAAATAGATAAGCTATTTCGAGGATTAAAATTTTTATCCAACGCCCACAAATTGGGCTATGCGGCGGAAGTTAAAGAACCCTGCCCAGTAGCCTCTAAAACTCCTCTCCATAATCTGCCTTCGGTGTTTACGCTTTTGCGTTTTCCAACGGACGCTTCCATAGGCAGATGCACAAAGCAGTTATTCCAATGCCCTATTATAAGTTTTGTTTTTCCCGCCATACCGGCATGAACCGCTTCTCTGCCGAGAAAACTGCAAAAAACCCTATCGTTTGCGTTTGCCGGAACGCTCCTTATCATATAACTTGGGTCGATATACTTCATAGCTATATTAATATTTTTGTCTTTAAAATATTCGGTTATCTTATCTTTTAAAAGACCGCCTATATCATAAAGTTTAATATTGCCGGAAGCATCGTATTCCTGACGATCTTTGCCGAAAAATTTTTGTCCCGCTCCTTCCGCTGCAACTATTACGGCATGTTTTCTATCCGAAAGTCTTTTCTCAAGAGTCTTTAATAAGCCGTTTTTTCCTTTTAGATCAAAATCGGATTCAGGAATAAGAACAAAATTAACATCCTGTTGAGCAAGAGCGGAGCTTACCGCTATAAAACCGGAATATCTGCCCATAAGCTTTATAAGCCCTATTCCGTTAGGATAGGCTATAGCTTCGGTATGAGCGCTTCTTATTGCGGATGTGGCTATTTCAACCGCAGTATCGAATCCAAAAGATTTTGACACTAAAAATATATCGTTGTCTATGGTTTTCGGAATTCCTACAACGCTTATGTTAAGCCCCCTTTTAATAATAGCGTCCGCAATATTTAAAGCCGCTCGCAATGTTCCGTCTCCGCCTATCATAAATAGAATTCCGATATTCATTCTTTCCAAAGAATCTACTATTGTTTCAATGTTTTGAGGTCCTCTTGAGGAGCCGAGAATGGAGCCTCCTTGAGTTAAAATATCTACTACCGCAGAAGGCCCCAGCTGGATAAAATCGTGTCCGTATTTTGGAATAAACCCTTGAAGCCCGTATTTTATACCGTAAATATTACGCACTCCGTATCCGAAATAGAGGCTGAAAACTATGGAGCGGATTATATCGTTTATGCCCGGGCATAAACCGCCGCAAGTAACCATAGCGCATCTTAATTTGCTTGGGTCGAAAAATATTTTTTCTCTGGGTCCGGCGGATTCAAAAGAGAGCGGGGTTGAGCCTCCTTTGACAACTTCGGTAAAATCGTCCGATATAACGCTGATTAAAACCCGTTTTGTATCCGATATAAAATTACGGCTTCTCGGATCATTTGCCAAAGACTTCATAGGCGAATCTATTTTTGGGATTCCCAAAGTTGGAACGTCGGTATCAATATTGTTTGGAATCATTAATGGCATCTCCCCCATTTAAATTGCGTCGGATAACTTCGCAGTTTACCCGTTTTTGGCGTTGAAAAATTGTAAATGAACAAACTACTTTGTTATCCAACGCAATTTCTGATTTTATATTGTTAATTATTTTTTTTTGCTGCGATTTTAATTTTTGCAATGCTTCAGGTTAAAGTTTTTTCAAGCTTTGAGCATGAACAAACTGTTTTATTATAAATCTAAATTTTATCATTATTTATTATTTTTAATAATGGATGTTTCTTCTGTTTATAATTTAATTAAGGAATTTCTCCTCGCTGCGCTCGTCGAGTCGAAATAACGCGATAAAAATAAGAAGCCAGTCATTTCGAGCAAAGCGAGAAATTTCTTAATTATTTTGTATAATCATTTTTTTTACGTTTAAAATATTTTTAGACAGAAAAACCTCCGTTTATAATTAATAAATCCACATACTCTTTTAATCCTATAAATTTTCGAACAGGAATCTGTTTTTGCCTGTAAATATAAAAAAACCGCCTTTTTTACCCATCCAAGCTACGCTTATATTACAACTTAAAGATAGGCTAACCGCTTTTGAAGTAGGTTTGCCGTATCCTATTATAATAGGAATGCCGGCTCTTATTGCTTTGGTTATCATCTCGTAATTAATTCTGCAGGAAAGAGTCGCAATAGAGGTTTTGTTAAGATTGTTTTCCATAAAAACCCCGCCTGTCGCTTTATCAAAGGCATTATGGCGACCTACGTCTTCGGCAAAGGCAATCGGATTAAGCTTATCATCAAAAAACATCGCTGCATGAGCGCTTCCGGTTTTATTATGAAGCGTCTGAGAATTGCGAAGTTTTATAACGCATTCTTTGGCTTTATCTATGCCTATTTTAAAATCTGCTTTAAGATTTAAAGGCTTGTATTCTTTTTTATCCCAAGCCTCCGAAAGTTTAATAATTACTTTATCCGATTGAGCGTTTGAATGAAAATTTGCTGATATAATCCGGTTTGGAGATTCGATAATTTTTTGCATAAAACAGACTCCCGCCGCAAAATTAATATCGTCTCCCGGAGTTCTTATAACATTGCGGCGAAATTCGCCCGCCTCTATTAAAAGGGGTTTTTCTTTTATCAGATTTTGAGCGACGACGCTTTTTTTTCCATTTTCGTAACATACAGAGTCAACCGTTATAAAATTATCGGTTTTCATATATAAACTCGCTTTACCCTTTTGGAAACTCCGCAGGTTAACTCATACGGTATCGTATTGATTTGTTCCGCTAAACCCAAAAGTTCTATGCCATCGTCTTGAGAGTCTCCCCATATTACAACTTCGTCTCCAGCAAATACAGGGTCGTCCCCTACGTCCGCCATTATATAATCCATAGTAACCGTTCCTACAATCGGATATTTTTTGCCTTTTATAAGCGCTTTTCCCGTATTGGTAAGCCTTCTATCGATTCCGTCTGCATATCCTGCCGAAATTACGGCAATTGAGGTTTCTTTTTTGCTTATCCATTTTCTGCCGTAGCTTACGGAATAATCGGCATGAATTTTTCTAACCTGCTCTACATAGCTTTTTAAGCTCATAACCTGTTTAAGAGCAATAGGCTTTAAAGAGTTTGAAGAGGGATAATGCCCGTATAAAGATATGCCCGGTCTTACCGCATTAAAATAGCTTTGGGGCATATTAAGTATTGCGCCGCTGTTTGCCATGTGAACGGTTTTTGGTTTTATACCTTTTTTAAATAATAATAAAATAAGCCGGTTAAATTTTTCAAGCTGAATACCGGCGTAATCGTTAAATGTGTCGGATGTGGCAAAATGGCTATAAATCCCTTCTAATACGCAGTTTGAAAGGTTTATAAAATCGGAAAAAAAAGCCATAGTATCCTTTGCAAGTATTCCTCTTCTTCCCATTCCGGTGTCAATTTTTACATGAATAAAAGCCGGAGTTCTTAAGGCGGTTTTTTTAAGGATTAAAAGTTCCTCATAAGAGGATACGGTTATTTTAAAACCGGCTTTTATCGCATCTTGAAGCATGTTCGGAAAAACCGATCCTAATATAAGAACATGGGCGTTTATACCGCTTTCTTTTAATTCCATAGCCTCTTGAAAAGATGCTACGGCAAAAAGTTTAACTTTTTCTTTTATAAGGGTTTTTGCAACGGCAACGGCCCCGTGTCCGTAGGCGTCCGCCTTTATAACCGGTATAATATTCGCTCCTTTTGTCTGCTTTTTAAGGGAGCGGAAATTGTAAAGCAAATTCTCAAGGTTTATCTCGGCTATTGCCCTGTTATTGAAATATGGAAACATCTCCTTCTCCTTCTCTTATTACTTCAGGCTCGTCTTTTATTAAGGAGATAACGCTTGAAGGTGTCATCTTTACGGGTCCTCCATCTATAACCATATTTATATTATTTTTAAAATAATCGTTTATCAAAGAGGGATTGATAAGCGCTTCACCTTTTTTTGTTTTTGCGGTAGTTGAAATTATAGGATTGCCAAGCTCTTTTACCAAAGCGATACATATATTATGCTTCGGCACTCTTATGCCAGCGGTTTTTCGTTTTGTAAGCATTATTTTAGGAACAAGGCGCGAGCCTTCAAGCACAAAGGTATATGGTCCCGGAAGCAGTCTTTTCATTGTTTTGTAAGCATAATTGGTTACTTTCGCATATTTGCTTATATTGGTAAGATCGGAGCATATAAAGCTAAAAGGTTTGTATTTGTTTCTTTGCTTTAATCTGTATATATTCTCGATTGCTTTTTTATTCATTATATCGCAACCTATGCCGTAATTTGTGTCTGTAGGATATGCGATAATGCCCCCTTCTTTTAACGTTTTTACGACTTTTTTTATAAGCCTTGCTTGCGGCGTTTGCGGGTTGATAGAGATTAGCATAATTATTTCCTATTTAAATTAGCCCTGTTAGAATTAAAAAAAATAAAAGCCGTTTTATTTATCCTTTACCTTTTTTTATATCTTTTATTTCATCATACTTTTTTATGATTAAATATTTTTATTTATATAAAATCTATGTTAATGAAATAGCGAGACTTTTAAAATTAGCAAAAAAACTTAATAAAATCAAAAGGAATATTATGAAAATAATAGAGCCGTTCCATGAAATGCTTTTTATTCAAAATAAGGGTAAGCTTCTTTCGCATATAGAAAAAGCGGGGCGCATCTGTTATAAATCGGAAGATAAGATTACCGCAGGTTCTGCGGAAAGTTTTGTTAAGCGGATTATAAAATCCGGGCATCACAGCGTTATAGAGCATGCAAATATTTCGGTTAGGTTTATATGCGACAGAGGAGTTACTCATGAGCTTGTCCGGCATAGGCTCGCCGCATATAGTCAGGAAAGCACAAGGTATGCAAATTATTCCGAAGATAAATTCGGAAACGAAATAACCGTTATTCGTCCTTATTTTTGGAAGGATGATTCTGAAAAGTTTGCCATTTGGAAGCAGGCTATGGAACAGGCGGAAAAGGCTTATATGGAACTTTTAAGTATGGGAGCGCGTCCGGAAGAGGCAAGAAGCGTTTTGCCTAACAGTTTAAAAACCGAAATAGTAATGACCTGTAATTTAAGGGAATGGAGACATGTCATAAAATTAAGATGCTCTAAAGCCGCACATCCGCAGATACGGGAAATTATGCGTCCGCTTCTTTCCGATTTTTATAAAGCTTTGCCTGCCGTATTTGAAGATTTGTATAAAACTTATAATCCTTCTTAAAAAAACGAATAAAATAATAATTCTTTTTTTTTGCACGCCTTTTTTTGTCGTAAAACGGCAAAAAATATAGCGAAACCATAAGTTATAACGTATAAGGCGGTTTTTATAAAGGAGGAGGCGCAAGGATATTATTATGAAAATAACAGTATTAATAGAAAATAGAAAAAAAGATAAGAAATTTATCGAAGAATTCGGGCTTTCTTTGTATATAGAAGCCGGAGATAAAAAAATACTTATGGATACTGGTTCTTCCGATAATTTTTTAAAAAATGCCGAAACGCTTGGGATAAAGGCAGACAGTATAAATTATGTTATTATTTCTCATGGTCATTATGACCATGGAGGCGGCATTTCCGGCATTATGGGTATAAATAAAAAAACTGGTTTATATATACATAAAAAGGCTTTTGGAGATTATTACGGTAATATAGGAGCAAAACTTCCTTTTTTTCTAAATGGTTTCACATCCTCTTTTCTTAAGAAATCGAAAAGATTTTCAAGATATATAGGACTTAATAAAAAGGTATTAAAAGCATACGACGGCAGAATTGAATTTATTGAAAAATTTACTCTGTTAGATGATAATATTTTTATTTTTACGGATATTTGCAAAAAGCATGCTCCCCCTGCGGGAAATAAATTTTTATTTGTAAAAAAGGATAACCGATTTGAACGGGATGATTTTATTCATGAAATAATGTTGGCAATAAAAGAGAAGGATGGATATGTTTTATTTTCAGGATGCTGTCATAACGGAATATTAAATATGATAGAAACCGCAAAAAAATTTAAAATCAAACCTATAAAGGCGGTAATAGGAGGCTTTCATCTTAAAAGAAATCCTTACAAAAGAGAAGCCGAATTTATAAAAGATATTGAGTTTATAGGGAAAAGCTTGCTTAAAGAAAATATCGATAAAATTTATACGGGACATTGCACGGAAGATAAATCTTACCGGATTTTAAGCCGAATTTTAAAGAACCGGATAAAAAAAATTTATACGGGACGCATAATAGAATTATAATTTGAATATTAGTTATAAATAAAAAACGTCCGTTATGGAAAATATTGAATAAAAAAAATAAAGAGATTTTTTGTTTTGCTCGGCATTGCTGGGTAAAACGGCGAATTAGATAGGAAAGGAAGCAGTTTTTTATCCTGTAGCGTCAGCGAATGCAGTCATAAAAAATCTCATAATAGTCAAGATGAAAAAGGAAGTATAAAAAGATGCAATCAAAAAAAGTGTCCGAAAGCTGCATTGTAACGGTTCAACAAATGACGCAAGGGGATGCGAATATGGCGGGAAACGTTCATGGTGGAACAATAATGAAGCTTATAGATAACACCGCAGGAATTGCGGCAATAAGACATGCAGGCAGAAGCTGCGTTACCGCTTCCATTGATAAAATAGTTTTTTATAAACCTGTTTATGTGTTTGATCTTTTAAGAATAAAAGCAGCCGTAAATTTTGTGGGACGCACATCAATAGAGGTAGGCGCAAGAGTGGAGGCTGAAGATTATATGACCGGCGAGGTAAGGCATACCGCCTCCGCATATATTACCTTTGTAGCTTTGAATAGAGAGGGCAAGCCAGTTTCGGTTGCACAGCTTATATTGGAAACCGAAGAGGAAAAAAGACGAAACATAGAGGCTGGAACGCGCAGAGAAAAACGGCTTAAAGATAGAGTATAAAAGCCCGTAGGGGTAAAAGGGTAAAGTAATCATAATTGCAAGGTATAAAGCGAAGTAGAGACGGCGTTTGAAACCTCTTTACTTTATAGCTTAATTATAATCATAGACAATCAACATTTTAAGAAAGGAGGCGAGTGATAATGGCGCGACGCAGATGAAACTGAAAAATTTTTAATTATGCCGGTTCGGTAGAATTTAATGTTTTCGTAGAAAATAAAAGTGGCGGCGCGTCTATGTTTTAAAGGATGGACAACATAGCTCTCTTTTTAACCGCCGTTTATAAGTATGCGGATAAAATAAAATTTATTTTTAGAAAGGAGATATTATGTCTGTTAATCCTCTTTCCCGTTTTTTCGCTTCCAAAAAGGGAATGATTTTAATCGGCGCCGTTATAGGAGTTCTTGCGGCGTTTTTACAAAAACTCGGCAATCCGCCGAATATGGGGGTATGCGTAGCCTGTTTCGAGCGGGATATTGCCGGAGCTTTGGGGCTTCATAGAGCTTCGGTAGTTCAGTATATAAGACCCGAAATTATCGGTTTTGTTCTCGGCTCCCTTGTTGCGGCTTTTATTTTTAAGGAATTTAAGTCAAGAACAGGTTCGGCGCCTCTTGTTCGTTTTATACTCGGCATGTTTGCTATGATAGGAGCGTTGGCTTTTTTAGGATGTCCTTGGCGGGCTTTTTTACGTCTTGCAGGCGGAGACTTAAACGCTATTATCGGCATAGCCGGACTTGTCTCCGGAATTGCTGTAGGAGATCAATTTCTTAAATACGGATATAATCTCGGACGCTCCCGCAACTCTTATTATTCTTCCGGTTTAATTATGCCCGCAATAATGGCGGGGTTGTTGCTTTTGCTTATATTTGCGCCTAAGTTCGGAGTAAACGGGGCGATTTTTTTAAGCGAAAAAGGACCGGGTTCGATGCATGCGCCGCTTATAATTTCATTGTCCGCCGGATTAATAATAGGTTTTATAGCTCAGCGCGTCAGATTCTGCACAATGGGCTCCATACGCGACGTTATGTTGGTAAGAGATTTCCATCTTATGCGAGGCGTAATCGCTCTTTTTTTGTCCGCATTTTTAACAAACCTTATGTTAGGTCAGGTAAATTTCGGTATTGCGGCTCAGCCAATAGCTCATAGCGACTATTTATGGAATTTTTTGGGCATGGTTCTTGCGGGCTTGGCTTTTGTTCTATCTGGAGGATGTCCGGGAAGACAACTTATATTATCCGGCGAAGGAGATACGGACGCCGCTGTTTTTGTTTTGGGAATGATTGCCGGAGCGGCTTTTGCGCATAATTTCGGTTTGGCTGCAAAGCCAGACGCCGTTATAGACGGAGTTCTAAAGGTAGGAGGAGTTTCAGGCTACGGCATGACTGCGGTAATTATCGGAATATTGGCATGCTTGATTATAGGATTTACTATGCGGGAAAAAATATAGGAGGCTTAAAATGAAAATAGACGCTTGCGGACTTTCTTGTCCCCAACCTGTTGTTTTAACCTTAAACGCTATCAAAGAAAATAAAAGGAATGTGGAGGTATTCGTAGATACGAATATAGCTTGCGAAAATGTTCAAAGGCTTGCCGAAAGCAAAGGGTATGATACTAAAATCGATATAGCGGAGGGTAAATTTAAAATTGTTTTAACCAAACAGAAATAATTATTTTTTATAAATTTATAATAGAGGCGGGTTATTAAAAACCCGCCTTTTTATTTGTATGCCGTTATTTTATCGAATTAAGCGAGGCTAATTATTTTAAGTAAAATATAAACATAGAAAATCCGTAAAATAGTTTATTGAACGGAAGCGTTATACTTATGTTATTGACATAAAGGCTTGTTGGCTATAAAAAGCTTTTGCATAAAAAATATTATAACATTTTGTAATTTAAAGATAAAAAACAGACTCATTTAAAAAGTATCGTTATGAAAAAGAATCAAACCGATAAAATAAGAAACATTGGCATAATAGCCCATATAGATGCGGGCAAAACAACAGTTACAGAAAGAATTTTATATTATACAGGACGTTCTCATAAAATAGGAGAGGTTCATAACGGACAAGCGGTTATGGACTGGATGCCGGACGAGCAGGAACGGGGCATTACAATAACATCAGCGGTTACTACATGCGAATGGAACAATAATATAATACAGATAATAGACACTCCTGGGCATGTGGATTTTACCATAGAGGTGGAGCGTTCTTTGCGCGTGTTAGACGGAGCCGTAGGCGTTTTTTGCGCCGTTGGAGGCGTGGAGCCGCAATCCGAAACCGTATGGCATCAGGCGGATAAATATTATGTTCCGAAAATAGCCTTTATCAATAAAATGGATAGAATAGGGGCGGATTTTTTTAAAACCGTCCGAATGATAAAGGAAAGACTTAACGCCAACCCGCTGATACTTCAGCTTCCATTAGGGGCGGAAGATGCATTTGTCGGAGTTATAGACCTTTTGAGCATGAAAAG
The DNA here is from genome assembly GCA_029939135.1 of Desulfobacterales bacterium. Classification (GTDB taxonomy): domain Bacteria; phylum Desulfobacterota; class Desulfobacteria; order Desulfobacterales; family JAFDMD01; genus JAFDMD01. Next base: position 2,937 of record JAOZTP010000047.1, on the reverse strand, counting down.
TTTCATATGGGAAACCGAGGAATTCGGCAAAAATTACAGAATTGAAGATATACCGGAAAATATGCTTGAACAGGCGCTTGAATACAGAGAAAAAATAATAGAAAGCGCGGCGGAGTTTGACGATGATATTATGGAGGCTTATATAGGCGAACAGGAGATAACAAACGAGGCGATAATAGCTTCCATAAGAAAAGGAACGGTCGGCTTAAAATTGGTTCCGGTTTTATGCGGTTCCGCTCTTAGAAATAAGGGAATACAGCCGATGCTAGACGCCATAGTCCAATTTATGCCGAGTCCGTTTGACGTGCCTCCTATAGAAGGCGTTCTTTCCGATTCCAAAGAGGTTATAAAATGTCTTCCGCAAAAAAATAAACCTCTTGCCGCATTAATATTTAAAGTCGCAATGCTTGAAGGGCGCAAGTTATGTTACGCCAGAGTCTATAGCGGAGCGCTTACCGTAGGACAGAGCGTTTATAATTCCGCAAGAGATATAAAAGAGAAGGTTGCCCGTATAATGCTTATGCATGCAAATAAAAAGGAGAGAATCGAAAAAGCCGGTCCCGGAAGCATAATCGGGCTTGTAGGCTTAAAGGTTTCTTCTACAGGCGAAACTCTTTGCGCCGAAACGGACAAGCTTGTTTTGGAGAATATTGAGGTTTATGAGCCTGTCATATCTATAGCCGTAGAGCCGAAAACGGTTTCGGATCAGGATAAACTTGCCGAAGTAATAGGAAAATATACCGCCGAAGATCCTACGCTTAAAGTAAAAACAGACGAAGATACAGGGCAGACCATACTTTCCGGCATGGGCGAACTTCATCTCGAAGTAATAGTAAGCCGAATGAAAAGGGAATTTAATTTGGAGGTAAACGTAGGCAAGCCTCAGGTAGTATATAGAGAAACAATAGGAGCCAATCATACCGAAGTTTTTATTTTCGATAAAGAGATTGAAAAAACGCGTCGTTTTGCGGAGGTTAAGATAGAATTGACGCCTTTAAAAAGAGGAGCGGGTAATTTATTTATAAGCAAGATTAATGACGAAATAATACCGGATAGATTTATCGAGGCTATAAAAGAGAGCATATTTCAGTCTCTTGAAAGCGGGGTTGTTTTGGGATATCCGGTTATAGACGTAAAAACCGCGCTTGTAGGCGGTTCTTATAAAGAGAATATTAGCGACGAGCTTGCCTATAAGGCGAGCGCTTCAATCGTATGTCAAAAGGCTTTGGCAAAAGCCAGACCCTTTTTATTGGAACCTATAATGAACGTAAAAGTTTTTGTTCCAGACGCTTTTATGGGAGAGGTTATAGGAGATATTAACTCAAAAAGCGGAAAGATAGGGGCTATAGAGGCAAATGACGGAATGCAAACGGTTTCGGCAATAGTTCCTCTTTCTAAAATGTTCGGATATTCTACAGAATTAAGATCGTTAACTCAGGGCAGAGGATATTTTACGATGTTCTTTTCCCATTTCGACAAAAACTAAAATTTGGGCGGATAACAAAGTGGTTTGCCCGTTTGCGGCGTTATACTCAAATTTTAATCCTCGAAATACTATAAGTATTCCTGCGGTTAAAATTTTCGTATGCCTTGCAAACGAACAACCTACTTTGTTATCCGCTCGGATTTCATTATTATTTTTTCCGATTGAATATTTTTAATAATCGGGCGTTTTATAATCCTTATTTTTTTTGCATCCCGCTATTTTAAATAACGGGATGACGCTATATGCTTGAGTCCCTCAAGGGTTAAATTCGGCTCTACCTTTTTTATGGCGTCGGTAACTTTTGCCATTAATTCCGCAAGCCCTCCGGTTGCTATAACCATAGGATCGGTAGCCATGCTTTTGCTCATTCTTTTTATTATGCCCTCTACTAACCCCGCATAACCGTAAATTATCCCGGATTTAATGCTTTCTATGGTGTCTTGTCCTATTATATTTTCCGGCGGAGTAAAAATATCCACTCTTGGAAGTTTCGAGGCTTTTTTAAATAGAGCATCTGCGGCTATTGTTATTCCGGGGCTTATGGCGCCTCCTAAGTATTCCCCTTTTTCCGAAATAGCGTCAAAGGTTGTGGCTGTACCGAAATCAATCACTATAAGCGAAGATTTATATTTATTATAAGCCGCCGCTCCGTTGACAATTCTATCCGCTCCCACTTCCGCTGGGTTTTTATAAAGAATAGGCATAATTCCGCAGGTTTTAGGATCTACCCATAAGGGATTATGTCCGAGATATTTTTTGCAGAATTTATTCAGTATTCCTATTATAGACGGAACAACGCAGGATATAACCGTTTTTTTAATCATGTTTGCGGTTATTTTCGCGTCTGCAAAAAGGCTTTTTATAAGCGCGTTAAATTCGTCTTCGGTAGTATCTGCTACTGTGCGGATTCTCCAGTTACATACGGGATTATCATTATCATATACTCCCATTACAATATTGGTATTGCCTACGTCTATTAGGAAAAGCATGTATCCTCTCAAATTTAGTTATTATTTAACGTATTGATTTATTGTGTTTCGCGAAGTTTACCCCAAGCTACTGGTTTTCAAATTTGTATGAACGAACAATTTATTTTGTTATCCGCTCAAATTTTATTAATAATAGATTATTATATTTTAATATTTCGTCCCTGCGGGATTTATTCGTTTTTTGCGTTATCAAGATTAAAAATTTTTTTAAAATCATCGGTCCAATATTTTTGATAATCTTGTTTCAAATCATGAGCCGGTTTTTCTTCGTTAAAATACCATAACCCCGGAATAACATTTTTATTTTTATATGTTAATTCCCCTTTAAAAAATTTTTTAAATCCCTTTATTTTATCTATGGCGTTTCTCGTATGCTCGGCGCCTTTCGGGTCTATGAATATTATGTGGTATTTGTTATTTTTTTTAAGCCAGAAGATAAAATCCGGGTAAAAAAGAGCCGGT
>JAOZTP010000149.1:863-4332 GCA_029939135.1 Desulfobacterales bacterium | reverse complement strand
GGGGTTCCCTGAGCTATTTTTTTACCGTAATCCACCACAAATATTCGTTCCGAAAGTTTCATAACAAGTTTCATATCATGCTCTATTAAAAGTATGGATATTCCCTCTTCGTCTCTAATGCGCATTATTAGATCGGTTAGCGCCGCGGTTTCGTTCGGATTCATTCCCGCCGCAGGCTCGTCTAAAAGCAGTAAAAAGGGTTCGGTAGCCAAAGCCCTTGCAATTTCAAGACGGCGTTGGTCTCCGTAAGGAAGATTATTTGCGAGCTCGTTTACCGAGTTTGCAAGTCCTATTTTTTTTAAAATATCGTAACTGAAATTTACTATATCTTTTTCCTCTTGTATGTTCGATTTATTTCTGAATACGGCGCCTGCTATGGAGGATTTTGAACGGCAGTGTCTTCCTATCATAACATTTTCCAATACCGTCATGTTCCCGAAAAGGCGTATGTTTTGAAATGTTCTTGCAAATCCTTTTTTGGTAATTAGGTTTGGTTTTACGCCGTTTATTCTCTCTTTGGTTCCGTTTTTATGTATTATAATATCCCCGCTTGTAGGCTTATAAATTCCCGTTATACAATTGAAAAACGTAGTTTTGCCAGCGCCGTTAGGTCCTATAAGAGCCGCAATTTCTTTATCGCATATGTCCAGATCAAGAGAGTTTATAGCTCTTAACCCTCCAAAATCCATAGTTAATTTTTTAACTTCTAATATTTTTTTTTCTGACGGTTTCATTTGCTTTCCGATTCAAACTTATAATTTTTTCTAACGGTAGTAATAATGCCTCCGGGTCTGAAGATCATCATTAAAACAAGCACCACTCCGAATATTATCATTCTATATTCGGAAAATGCCCGCAAATATTCCGGCAATAGTATTAATGTCATAGCGCCGACAATAACCCCTACTATAGATCCCATTCCTCCCAAAACCACTATGCAGAGAACTATGATAGATTCCCATATTGTAAAACTGGAAGGATTGATAAATGTGGTTTTAGCCGCAAAAAGCACCCCTCCCATTCCAGCCCATGTAGTTCCGAGCGCAAAAGCGGTTAATTTTATTTTTGTTTTATCTATTCCCATTGCCTGACAAGCGGTTTCATCTTCTCTTAAGGCTACCAAAGCTCTGCCTATTCTTGAATCTTCCAACCTTCTTATTACAAAAATGGTAAATATACATAAAATTATCATAATAAAATAAAGATATACGGTAGCTTCGGATAGGGATAGTTTAATGTTGAAAAAAGGGGGTCTCGGTATGTTTGCAATTCCGGAAGGACCAAAAGAAAAATCGTTCCAGTTTTCCAATATAAGACGGACTATTTCTCCGAATCCAAGAGTTACTATGGCAAGATAATCTCCTTTTAATCTGAGAACAGGAAATCCTAAAAGTATTCCTATAGCCGCTCCCATAACCCCGCCTATAGGAAGGGCTACCCAAAAACTTATATCGAAATGATGGTTTAATAAAGCGTAAGTATAAGCGCCTGCGGCATAAAAAGCGGCATATCCGAGAAAAAGTTGCCCTGATATTCCAACCACTATGTTTAAGCCGAGACCGAGCATTACATATATTAAAGCGGTAATCATTATGTTTGTACTATACATAGAAAAGATAAACGGAAAGGTTATAACAAATGCCGCAGCGGCTATTATGATCGATAAGTATATTCTTTTTTTAGATTTTATTGTTTCCGATAAGGTTTGCAAAATACTTGCCGAATTTTGGCTTTTCCTCTCTTTTCTGATCATCATATATCGCCATATAAAGGAGAGGATAAAGCTTCCAGCACCTATAAAGAACATGTTTTCCCAACGCCATATTATTATGTTATCAACTGTATTGACCTTTATAACCATAATCGGGAATGTCAAAAACATAAACCATAAAGCCGTATATATTGACTTTTTTATTCCGTATGTTTTTGAAGCGATAGTATCTGTAGTCATATATAGAAAAAACCTTTTTATTATAGGTTAATATTCTTTTTTGCCAAGTATGCCGGACGGTCTGAATATCAAGATTAAAACCAAAAATAGAAATGCAAAAGCATCTTCATAATCGCTTGATATGTAGCCTGTAAAGAAACTTTCCGTCCACCCGAGTATAAGACTTCCCAATACGGCTCCGGGTATGCTTCCTATGCCTCCTAATACGGCGGCTACAAACGCTTTTATGCCAGCTATAAAGCCCATATAAAAATTTATCTGTCCTACATGAGAAGCAATAAGCACTCCGCCTAAAGCTGCGGTGGCGGAGCCTACTATAAATGTTACGGATATAACCAAATTGACGTCTATACCGAGCAGCATAGCCATAGTTTTATCCTGAGCGGCGGCTCGCATAGCTTTGCCAATTTTTGTAAATTTTATTAAAAAAGTAAGCAAAAGCATAACAACGGCGGTTGTCATACATATAAAGAGTTCGGAGGATCTTATCAAATGGGAGTATGGTTTTAAAAATTCAAATTCGGGTATAAGTTCCGGAAACGGAAGAAAATTGGACGTTTGAGCAAGTAAAACATAGTTTTGTAAAAATAAGGACATTCCGATGGCGCTTATAAGAACCGAAAGTCGCGGAGCGTTTCTTAGTGGTTTATAAGCTATTTTTTCTATGGTATATCCGTAAGCCGCCGAATATATTATCGCCGCAAGAGCCGCTATTACAATGATAGCAAGTTGATTTAATCCTAAAACGGTTAAAACGCTTGCCGCTATTAAAGCGGTAAACGCGCCTATCATATAAATTTCTCCATGAGCAAAATTAATCAGCTGGATTATTCCGTAAACCATTGTGTAACCAAGGGCAATAAGAGCATATATGCTTCCTCTTGTAAGCCCGCCTAAAAATAATTCTAAAAAATAGTTCATTAATTTGTATGCCTAATAAGAAATAAATAAAATTTTGTCTTAAGAAAAAAACTGAATAAAACAAAGCGTCATTCTATAGTTTGTTTTATCCAGTTTTTTATTAATTGAGAAACTGTTATTGAGTTACCTCAACAAATTTTCCCTCTTTTACTTGATACATAGAGAACCCTATTCCTATAGCGTCTCCTTTTTCGTCAAAAGATATTTTTCCAAGAGGAGTGTCGACATACTCGCTTTTAAGGGTTTTAACAATATCCTCATATTCGGTAGAATTTGAGACTTTATAAGCGTTCAGTAAGGCTAACATAGCGGAATAAGCGTTAGAATAGAACGCTCCGGGAGCTTCTCCGTATTTTGCTTCATGCTCTTTTATAGATTCTTGCGTCAAAGGATTTGCGGATGTGTCCATAGGACCGGTAGCATAAACTCCTTCGGCATATTCTTTAGCTACTTTAATAAAGGTTTCATCCTTTACTCCATCGTCTGAAACAAATATGGTTTCCATACCTTTTTTACGGATCTGAGTTACTATTTTGGAAGCTTCCGGATGATAGCCTCCAAAAATAACAACTTCTGCCCCGCTTTTTTTGATTTTAT
>JAOZTP010000149.1:0-853 GCA_029939135.1 Desulfobacterales bacterium | reverse complement strand
TATTGCCGAATAATCAACCGCTCCTGGCGTAATTCCTTCGTATAACATTACTTCCGCTCTTTGATCATTTTCTAAAAACTGTTTTGCAAACTCGGAAAACCCTTTTCCATAATCGCCTTTATCATGTATAATGGCTATTTTGCTTAATTTAAGAACGTCAAGAATAAAATCAACTTCAAGTTTTGCCTGCATGTCGTCCGAGGCTATTGTTCTGAAGAAGTTAGGATATTCTCCGCCTTGAGTTAACGAAGGATTGGTAGCGGACGGAGAGATTGTAACGATATTCGTTTCTTTATAGATGCCCAACGCCGCTTTGGTTGCGCCGCTGCATATATGACCGATTACGGAATTGACTTTTTCGCCTACTACTTTAGTAGCCGCGTTTGTAGCCATTTCCGGTTTGCATCCGTCATCTTCCACAATTATTTCAATAGGTCTGCCGTTGATTCCGCCCTCGGCATTACATTTTTCGGCTATAATAGTAGCCGCATGAACCGTAGGAATGCCGTAGGAAGCAAGATCGCCAGAATGAGCCCCTACTATTCCTATTTTAATGCTTTCCTTATTTTCCGTAGTATCGCTTGCTTCTCCAGCCTGATTTGCCTCTTCGCTCTTTTGGGTATCGCCGCATGATGAGATGAAAAATCCGCTTGTAATAATAGCGAAGGTTATAAATATTGTTAATAAAATATTACCCTTTTTTTTGGGTGGCATTGCTCCTCCTTTTTTCGCTATATAACTTATACGAAAAATGTTTTATTCGGTTTTATTCTCAGTATCGGCGGCTTTTTCAACGGCTTCCTCGGTTACTTCGGTCGCTTTTTCAACGGCTTCCTCGGTTACTTCGGTCGCT
>JAOZTP010000148.1 GCA_029939135.1 Desulfobacterales bacterium | reverse complement strand
GCAAGCGCTATGGCTGCGGGCAAGGCAAACGTTTCGGCGCAAAACTCAAACATATCTTCCAGACTCGACGCAACCCGTAATACAGAAGGAACAGGTCAATCAAAATTTACCGCAGGACTCTTTTCGGACATATTCCCGATTTTACATGCAAACGCCGCACAAGAAACCTTAAATTCCTTATGGATTAAAACCTCATACCTTACCGCAAAAAACGAGCCTGACGACGGAAAATTTGAATTTGATATAGATACTCGCGGAATCAGCATAGGTAGAGACTATCAATACGGAGATTTTCTTATAGGAGTTAGCGGCGGATATTCCGATTCAAACATAAAATATACAAACGTAGTTTCCGAAGCCAATACAGACACCATAAGTTTAAGCGCTTACGGAACATATAATGCGGAAAAATATTATATAGACGGCATATTATCATATTCAAATCACGACTACGACATAAGCAGACTTATTGAAGCGGGCGCTCTTACCGAAACCGCAACCGGCAATTACAGAGCAGACGAATATAATATATATATTAGCGGCGCATATCCTATTCCTATAAACCGAACATTAAACTTTATTCCTCTTCTTTCTTTGCAATATTCAAATTACAGTCAAAAAGCGTTTCAGGAAACAGGCGCAAGTTCGGCTCTTGCAATAGCGGCGTTAGACTCCGACTCTTTGGTTTCTGGCGTTGGATTTGCTTTGGAAAAAATATTGGAGTATCCTAAATGGAAATTTTCGCCAGGTTTAAGCTTTACCTGGAATCATGAATATCAGGATACCGTAGAAACAGTCAAAGCCCGTTTTGCAGGATTTTCCAAAAATTTGGGAACATTTTATGCGGAAGGCTACGAACAAGGCGCGGACAGCTATGCGTTAGGGCTTGGGATTGCCGCTTACAAAGATAAAACAAGCTCCTTATTTTTAAATTACGATTTGGGAATGAAAAAAGATTTTATAGCTCATTCTGTAACTGCGGGAGTTAAATTTTATTTCTAAAAAAATAAAATCACAAAAAAATTTTGACTAATAAAATCAATTAATAATTTGCATAGGACAAAAAACTATTTTGCTTGAGCATAAGGCAAAATAGTTTTTTGTCCTATGGTAACATTCATAATTATGGAGGAATATGAAAAAAATAGCTTTTTTTTTAATAACCGCTTTACTTATCGGCTTTTCAGGATACTTATACGCCCAAGAAAATGCAAATTCCAAAGAGGAGCCGGTTTATTCCGTTTTAGGAACCTTTTATAACTGGAAATCTGCATGGGAAGGAAAAGATCTCGATCAATACATCTCCTTTTATCATCCAGCGCAAAGATTTTCTGGGCTGTCAATCAATAAATTCAAAGAAAGAAAAAAATATATATTTAAAAAAGCCGGAAAAATTGCCCTATCCATATCGGACCTTTGCGTTAAAAAGAAACGGGATAAAATAATTACCGAATTTACTCAGTATTATCATGTTAAAAACCGTTTGGATGTGGGGAAAAAAAAATTAACATGGGTAAAACAGAGAAACAAATGGAAAATTATTTCCGAACAATTTACGGCAATGAAAAGCAAACAGAATATAAAATCAAGCTCTATCGGCGTAAAAACTCTGGAAAAAGATAAAAAGGAAATTCTTGTTTTAAAAATGAACGAAGCCGATTTTAAAAAGCTTAAAGTTCGGCAATCCGTAGAAACTACATTTAAATTTATAATCGATTTTCCGCAAAGCTACAAATTCGGTCCGCAAGTTCCCTCTATAATACATCTTAAAAGTTCTCTTATAGAAGGCGCCATAACATATAAATATGAAAACTGCTATTTGAAACGAGGCGTTATTTTTCTTGCTCCGAATAAAAGTTATAAAATAACCGCTTCATACGACAGCGGATTTGCGGTATTTTTAATTCAAGGCTAACATAAAACAAAAAATACGCCTTAAAAATATAAAATTATCGGATAGCCTTATTATTTAAAGTCATTTAATAAAATAATGGTTATAATTGAATCTCGGAGAGTAACAATAGCCTGATTGGCTATAAAATTTTGTGGGATAACAAAGTAGTTTGCCCCTTTGCGGCCTTGCAAAGGGGCAAACTACTTTGTTATCCCCAAAATTCATATGATTTGACTTAAGAATAACCTACTCCTTTCATTTTGCGGATTTTCAAAAAAGTCCATAGGATTATTCTCTTCAATTATCATCCCCTCGTCCATAAATATTACCCTTTGAGCAACCTCTTTGGCAAAACCCATCTCATGAGTAACCACTATCATTGTCATACCTTCCTCCGCCAGTTGAATCATTACATCCAACACCTCTTTAACCATTTCCGGATCAAGCGCGGAAGTAGGTTCGTCAAACAGCATAACTTTAGGCTTCATACAAAGACTTCTTGCAATGGCAACCCTTTGCTGCTGCCCGCCGGAAAGCTGTCCCGGATATTTTTTCGCCTGCTCGGCAATCTTTACCTTTTCAAGATAAAACATAGCGCTTTCTTCCGCCTCTTTTTTGGAAATCTTTCTTACCCAAACAGGTCCTAAAGTTAAATTGTCAAGTATTGTAAGATGAGGAAAAAGATTAAAATGTTGAAAAACCATTCCGACTTCGGCTCTTATCTTTTCTATATTCTTTATATTATCCGTCAAATCCGAACCGGCTACCCTTATTCTTCCTTTTTGATGCTCTTCCAATCTGTTTATACATCTTATTAAAGTGGATTTTCCGGATCCGGAAGGTCCGCAAACCACTATTATTTCGCCCCGTAAAACCGAAAGATTTATATCTTTCAATACCTGAAAATCTCCATACCATTTGTTTAACCCCTTTATTTCTATAAACGGGGCGACATCTTTTTTATTTTTCATTGAATTATTTCTCCCTATCCAGCTCCTCTTCTAATTTGCGGCTGAAACTAGACATAGAAAAACAGCCGGCAAAATAAAGAACCGCTATAAAAATATAAACTTCAGGACTAAAACCCATCCATTTCGGATTGGACAAAACCGTTTGAGAAGTTTTTAAAATATCGTAAAGAGCTATTATTACCACAAGCGAAGTATCTTTAAACGCCGAAATAAGAATAGATACCGTAGGCGGAATTACAATCTTTAAAGCTTGAGGCAAAATTATAAGTCTCATACTCAAATAATAATTCAACCCTAAAGAAGCCGCGGCTTCATACTGCCCTTTATTCATCCCTTGCAGTCCGCCTCTTACAACTTCGGCGACATAAGCTGCGGTAAAAAGAATAATTGCGACTTGAGCCCTTATTATCTTATCTATCGTAACCCCTTCCGGCAAAAAAAGAGGAAATATTATCGAAGACATAAATAACAGGCTTATTAAGGGCACGCCTCTTATAAGTTCTATATAAACTATACATAAAGCCTTTATTGCCGGCATTTTAGACAACCTTCCCAAAGCAAGCATAATCCCCAAAGGATAAGCCGCCGCAAGCCCAAATACCGCAAGCAAAAGAGTAAGAGGAAGTCCGCCCCAGTTAGCGCTGTTAACCGAAACAAGCCCGAATATTCCGCCTTTCATAAAAATTCCCATCACCGGAAGCCCCGCAATCCAGAAATAAAGAAGCGCCTTTGATCTGTATTTTTTATTCCTTGTGAAATAAAGAAGAGTAAAAAGAATTATCATTGAGACAAAAGGTCTCCAATGCTCCTCGTAAGGATAAAAACCGAAAATTATAAATCTTAGATTATAAGTTATTACGGACCAGCATGCGCCGGAACCGCTTTTGCATACCTCGCTTTCGGCAAACCAACTACTTTCGATAAAAGCCCATTTTATAAAAGGGGGGATAGTTTTAAATAATATAAAAAGAGTAATTACGGTTAAAGCGGAATTAAAAGGAGTGGAAAAAAGATTTTTTTTAATCCATTTCATGTTATCTCTCCTTTAACGCCATCTTTTTATTATACAAGTTCATAAAATAAGAGGCGATAAGGCTGAATGCCAGATAAAACGCCATAATCAAAGCAACGCCTTCAATCGATTGCCCCGTTTGATTTATCGTGGTATTTGCTACCGATACAAAATCCGGAAATCCTATGGCGATTGCAAGAGAAGAGTTTTTTACAAGATTTAACATCTGGCTTGTAAGAGGCGGAATTATTACTCTTAACGCCTGAGGAAGTATCACAAGCCCCATAATTTGACCCTTTTTTAAACCCAAAGAAGCCGCCGCCTCTTTTTGCCCCTTGCTTACGGATTGAATTCCGGCTCGCACAATTTCCGCTATAAATGCGGCGGTATATAAAATCAGCCCGCATAAAAGAGCGGCAAACTCCGGAGACAATACGGCGCCGCCCTTAAAATTAAAACCGGATAATACTGGCATATCGATTTTAAAATATGCGCC
>JAOZTP010000147.1 GCA_029939135.1 Desulfobacterales bacterium | reverse complement strand
ACATAGACCCGCCTTATAATACGGGTGGAAATGGAGATACTTTTGCTTACAATAACCGATTTAAGCATTCAACATGGTTAACGTTTATAAAAAACAGATTAACAATTGCAAAGCAATTATTAACGCCTGACGGAGCGATGATAGTTACTATTGATGAAAATGAACATTTGGAATTAGGTCTTTTACTTAAAGAACTTTTTAGGGAATATGAAATTCATTGTATAACAATTGTTCATAATCCAAGAGGAATACAGGGAACTAATTTTTCTTATACGCATGAATATGCCTTTTTCGTAATCCCAAAAGGGAAAAAAATAATTGGTAACAGAAAAATAGAAGATAAAGATGTTAATTGGAATAATTTGAGAAATTGGGGATCGGAGAGTAAAAGGGCAGATGCTAAGAGTTGTTTTTATCCGATAATTATAGATAAACTTACTAATCAAATTATTAAGTTTGGAGATGTTTGCTCTGATGATTTTCATCCCGCTGTAAATATTGATAATGGAGATTTTGTTGAAATCTATCCAATTGATAAAAATGGTATTGAAAGAAAATGGAGATATGCTCGTCAAAGTGTTGAAAAAATAAAAGATTTATTACAAGTAAAAGTTGTTAGTGGCAATTACGATATTCAAATAGGAAAAAATTTTGGAATTTATAAAACTGTATGGATAGATAAAAAATATGATGCAAATGAATATGGAACAAAATTAGTTAAAGCATTAGTGCCGAATTGCAAGTTTGATTTTCCGAAGTCTTTATACAATGTTTATGATTGTATTCATTCTTTTGTAGCAGGAGATAACAATTCTATTTTTCTTGACTTTTTTGCTGGTAGCGGAACAACCGCTCATGCCGTAATAGAATTAAATAAAGAAGACGGCGGAAATAGAAAATTTATCCTTTGCGAGCAAATGGATTATGTTAAAGATATAACAGTTAAAAGAGTGCAAAAAGTTATCCAAAATAATGACGGCGGGTCATTCGTTTATATGGAGCTTAAAGAATGGAACCAAAAATATATGCAGGCGGTTCAAGAAGCAAATAATACCGAAACCCTTTTAAACATTTATGAACAAATGAAAAAAGAGGGTTTTTTTAGATACCAAATAAATCTATCGGAATTTGACGAAAACCAATTTTCCGATCTATCTTTAAACGACCAAAAAAAAGTTTTATTCCAATGCCTCGATAAAAATCACCTTTACGTTAATATAAAAGAAATAGAAGATACAACCTACAATATAAGCGCCCAAGATAAAAAATTAAATAAATCCTTTTATAAAAAAATATAAAAAAGCAAGCCTAAAAATAGCTGGAATATAAAACATGTCAAACTCTCAAACATTAGTTGAAAAATTAAACGCTTCATCGGGTTTAGGTTTTTTAAATCAATATAAAAACCTGCCGGATTACATCTTAAAAAACCTTAACCGCAAATTTGCAATAAGAGAATATCAAAAAGAGGCGATTGCCCGATTTATCTATTATTTAAGCGATTATCCCGATAAACAAATCCCTTATCATCTCCTTTTTAACATGGCTACCGGAAGCGGCAAAACCCTTTTAATAGCTTCTAACATCCTTTATCTTTATGAATTAGGATATAGAAATTTTATATTCTTTGTAAACAGCGTAAATATTATAGAAAAAACAAAGGCAAATTTTTTAGATAAATCCTCTTCCAAATATCTTTTTGCTCAAAAAATAATCTTCAACCATAATCAGGTATATATTAATGAAACGGATAATTTTGAAGGAATAAATCAGGATAATATCAACATCCTTTTTACTACCGTTCAAGGCTTGCATATAAAATTAAACAACCCGCAAGAAAACTCGATTACCTTTGAAGAGTTTGAAGATAAAAAAATAGTCTTTTTATCAGACGAAGCCCATCATATAAACGCTTTGACAAAAAACCTCGCAAAAATGACCAAAAAAGAGAAAATTCAAAAAGCAAGCTGGGAAAAAACCATAAACAAAGCATTTAAAAGCGATAATCAAAACATAATGCTTGAATATACCGCCACTATAGATTTATCTAACGAGGCTATAAGAAACAAATATAAAGATAAAATTATCTGTCAATACAACCTTAAAGAGTTTAGAGAAAATAAGTTTTCCAAAGACGTAAAAATAATAAGATCCGATTTAAAAATAGCCGAAAGAGTTTTACAAGCGGTTATTTTAAGTCAATACAAAAGAAAAATAGCCGAAAAATATAAAATACCGCTTAAACCGGTTATCTTAATAAAATCGCAAAAAACCATAGCCCAGTCTGAAAAAGCGCAAAAAAATTTTAACGAAATAATTACAAACCTTAAAAACGAGGATATAGAAAAAATTGAAAAAAGCGATAATAACGGAATAATTAAAAAAGCCTTTGATTTCTTTAAGGCGGAAAAAATAACATATCAGAATCTAATCATAGAGTTAAAAGAGGATTTTTCGGAAGAAAAATGTATAGGCGTTAATTCAAAAGATGACAGCATCCAAAAACAAATTAAAGTCAATACTCTTGAAGAGGAAAATAACGAAACAAGAGTTATTTTTACCGTAAACATGCTTAACGAAGGGTGGGATGTTCTTAATCTGTACGATATAGTAAGACTCTATGAAACAAGGGACTCAAGATATAAAAAAGCCGGCAAAACCACAATGGCGGAAGCCCAACTTATAGGAAGAGGGGCAAGATATTATCCCTTTAAAACAGAACAGGACCAAGATATATTTAAGCGCAAATACGATAACGAAATCAATAACGAATTGCGAATATTAGAACAGCTCCATTATCACAGCTTAAACGACTCCAAATACATTTCGGAACTAACCGACGAGCTGGAAAAAACTGGCATTATTCCGGAAAATGAAAAAAGAAAAATAGTAACCGTATCTATTAAGGATAAAATTAAAAAAACAGAATTTTGGCAAAACGGGTTAATCTTTTATAATCAACAAAAAATAAATAATAGAAAACATATTAAAAGCATAAGCGACATTACAAAAGAAACTATTTTTAAATATAAATTAAGAACAAATAAAACAACCGAAGAAAGCGCCTTTAAAAACGGCAAAAAAGAAAATAAACAGGAAGAAACAAAAATAAAATCGGTTAAATTAAATAAAATAGAAAAACATATCAATAGAAAAGCCCTTGATAAAATAAATTTTTATCAATTTTACAATCTCAAACAATTTTTCCCCAACCTTAATTCTATAGGCCAATTTTTAACGTCGGATAATTATCTCGGCGAAATCAATATTGAAATAAGCGGATTAAAAGAACAGCTTAACAACCTTGCCAATCAAGATAAGTATGAAATCGCTTTGAACGTCTTTGAAAAACTATCTAAAAAAATAGAGACAAGCGCTACTCAATATATAGGAACAAAAAAATTTAAGGAACATTCGGTTTGCAATACGGTTGACGAAACAAAAACAAGCGAAATTTTAATAGGCGGAGAGGATAAAGAGTTCGGCAGAGCAATGAGCAAAACAAAAAACGACGATTTGCGTCTATGCCTTAACAAGCATGACTGGTATATGTATGATGAAAATTACGGTACTTCCGAAGAAAAACATCTTATTAAATTTATCCATCAGGCTATAGAAAATCTGGAAAAAAAATATGATAATATATATCTTTTAAGAAACGAAAAAATCAAAATATACAAATTTGAAAACGGCAAAGCGCTAAAGCCGGATTTTATACTCTTTTTAACAGAGAAAAATACAAATAAGCCCCTATCTTTTCAAATATTCATAGAGCCAAAAGGAACCCATCTATTAGAAACCGATAAATGGAAAGAAGATTTTTTAAAACAGATACAAAATGAATGCGAAATATCCCCTTATCTATTGCAAACAAAAGAATATAAACTTATAGGATTGCCTTTTTATAACGAACAAAAAACCAAAAAAAATTTTAAGAAAATATTTAACAAATCTTTAAAAATAAAATCCGAATAACTTACAACATATAATACAAGAAATAACGGCGGATAAGCCGAAAAAATATAAAAGGAGGCTACAGTGGCGACAAAATACAAAATACTTTTTCAACCTCATAACAAAGAAATAGAAGCGGAAGAAAATACAACCCTTATAAGAGCTGCTATGGAAGCTCAAATACACATAAACGCATCCTGCGGAGGCGAAGGAGTATGCGGCAAATGCCGAGTTATAATAGAACAAGGCGTTGTAGAAGACGGCATATCCGAACAATTAGACCAAGAGGATATAGATAAAGGAATACGGCTTGCCTGCAAAATAAAAGTAAAAGACAACCTTTCCGTTCGCATACCAATCGAATCCGAAATAGACTCCAAAATACTCAATGCAGATTTCGGGCAAAGAAAAACCGCAAAAATAAAAGAGGAAAATTTCGAGCTACTAAAAGAGGAAG
>JAOZTP010000146.1 GCA_029939135.1 Desulfobacterales bacterium | reverse complement strand
TCGGTTATTTCTTTAAGCTGAAATTTTAAAAAATCCAAATGTTCGGCGCGTTGGTTTTTAAGCGAAATCAGTTTATTTAATTTTAAAACTTCGGTTTCCAAGTCTTTAAAAACAGTTTTCACGCTTTCAACCAATTCGTTTAATCCTGCAAATTTATCTAATATTAAAAGATGATTTGCTTCTTTTAAAAGTTTTTGGTTGGAATGCTGAGCGGATATGCTTGCTAAATTTTCGGTAACGGCGCTTAAAAAAGATATAGCGGAGCGTTTGTTGTTTATATATATTTTATGCTTGTCGTTTGCCGAAATTATCCTGCGAATCATAAGCCCTTCTGCCGGATCGTAATCATTTTTTTTCATAATTTCGGCTGAATGAGAGTTTTTTTTAATATCAAAAAAAGCTTCCAATATTGCAGAATCGCATCCTGTTCTTATAATTTTTGAAGAGGCTCTTGCTCCAAGCAGAAGATTTACCGCTTCTATAAGCAAAGATTTGCCGGCGCCTGTTTCGCCGCTTAATATTGTAAGCCCGTCCGTAAATTTAATTTTTATATCATCTATTATAGCAAAATTTTTTATTGATAACTCCGAAAGCATAATTTTTAAAATCCTTATTTATTTTTGCATAATTGTTAATATTCTTATCGGTCTTTAATATATCATGACGATATTAAAAGCAATTCAAGCAAGAAGCTTTTTTTCTTTTTTCAAGACATAACAACAGAAGCTTTTAACTCTGTATTCTATTTACGATATATGATAGAAGCAAACTGCTTTTTTTTAAAAAATATATTTAACTTTAAATTTAAAAGCAAGGTTGAAAATTATGACCGGACATATTCGGGTTTATATAGGAGACGGCAAAGATAAAGCCTTGGCAAGTTTTGTTTTGAGGCGCTTATGAAAAACTCTGATCCTTTTAAAATACTTACCCCGAACCAACGTTGGATGCCTGCGTCGGATAAAACAGCCGAACTGCTTCCGCCTTTAGTTGGCAAAATTCGCATTGCGGTTGAGAAGTGGAGAGATGACGGCTATTCCGGCGTTTCGGATACTTCCGCATCTTTAATGAAATTTTGGTTTGAGAGGGAGCATTTTATCGGACAAAATAGATTTCGTTTTTTCTTTTCGCAGCGCGAGGCGATTGAATCCATAATTTATTTATATGAGGTTGCAAAGGCAAAAGATAAATACGATTTAATGCGTTTTGATCCTTCCGAGCAAGTAAGCGCGCAAATGTTTGACGAAACATGGACTCGGTATGTAGTAAAAATGGCTACAGGCACGGGTAAAACCAAAGTAATAGGCTTGGCGTTAGTTTGGTCCTATTTTAACAAGTTCTACGCAACAGACTGCGGATTATCTAAAAACTTTTTAATAGTCGCGCCTAATATTATTGTTTTAAACAGATTACGCAAAGACTTTGACGGGTTTAAAATGTTTTTTCAAGAGCCGTTTATTCCAGAAAACGGTTTTGATAATAAAGACTGGAAAAATGATTTTCAATTAACCTTACATATTCAAGACGCTTTAAAACCGATTGCGGAATCCGGAAACATATTTTTAACTAATATTCACAGAGTTTTTTTTAATGAAGAGCCGGAAGAAACTTTGGAAACTCTTTTTCTCGGCGCAAAACCAAAACCTGATGCAGACACTTCAAAAGGTTTGGATTTGGGTAAAGTTTTACGAAGCGATAAAATAAAAGACCTTGTTATATTTAACGACGAGGCTCATCATATACACGATAAAAAGCTTGCATGGTTTAAAGCGATTGCCGACATCAGCAATAAACTAAAATTAAAAACCGGCAAATCTATCGGACTGCAAGCAGATTTTTCCGCAACCCCAAAACATAATAAGGGAGCAATATTTGTTCAGACAATATCCGATTATCCGCTTGTAGAAGCCATACAACAAAAAGTTGTAAAGTCTCCGGTTTTGCCGGACGAAGCATCCCGAAAAGAAATAATTGAAAAAGATTCCGTTGATTTTATAGAGCGATACCAAGATTACATTCGTTTGGGATATTTGGAATGGGAAAAACAGTATAAAGAATTTAAAAATTGTAAGACCCCCATACTTTTTATAATGACAACCAACACCAAAGAGGCAGATCAAGCGGCGGAGTTTTTAGAACAACAATATCCTTTAATGAAAAATGCGGTTTTGACAATACACACCAACAAATCCGGCGAAATAAAAGAAACGGCAAAAGGCAAAAGAGATAAGCAAGAGTTGGAAAAACTTCGCAAAGCCGCAGACGAGTTAGATAAAGACAACTCTTTATACAAAGCCGTAGTCTCGGTTTTAATGCTTAGGGAAGGATGGGATGTTAAAAACGTAACAACAGTCGTAGGATTAAGACCATTTCAAGCTAAGTCTAAAATATTGCCAGAACAAACAATAGGGCGAGGATTACGCAAAATGTTTTCTTTGGAAGCGCCCGAAAAGTTAGTTGTAATAGGAACCACTCCGTTTTTAGAGTTTGTAGAAGAGTTGAAAACCGAAGGCGTGGAATTTGAATACAGACCAATAAATTTTACGCAAAGAAGCAAAAACCCCATAATTATAGAAGTTGATAAAAATAATAGAAATAAAAATTTAGACGAGTTAGACATCTTAATTCCGCAGCTTAGCCCCCGCATCTATCGGAAATATAGAAGCTTGGAAACAATAGACATAAACAAATTTACAAATAAAAAAGCGGATTTTAAAATATTTGAGAAGCGGCAGATAAAAGAAATAACTTTTTCTCATATAACCGGCGAGTTTTCTCATAAAACCGTTTTTACAACCGAAACATCCAATTACAGAAACGTTATAAGTTTTTTTACCTCCGCAATTTTAAAGCAAAGCCGGCTTATAAGCGGTTTTGACATATTATATCCCAAAGTTAAAAACTTTATACAATATCGGCTTTTTACAAAAGAGGTTGAATTAAATAATCCGCAAACAGTCCGAAACCTATCCGAAGCCGAAACAAAAAATATTATATTTACAATTTTTAAAACGGCGATTGATAACTTAACAATTACGGACAAAGGATTTGCGGAAATTGTAAATTATCGCTCCTTAAAAAATACAAAGCCTCAAATCGTAGAAAATCTGCCTTATATTATACCCGTAAAATCGGTTTTTAATAAAATAGTTTGCGATAATAAGTTTGAATTAAACTTTGCCTCCGCATTAGATCGCTTTGACGATATAATATGCTATGCAAAAAATACCATCGGAGAAGGCGGTATTAATTTTAAAATAGAATATCAGGCGCAAGACAAAAATATAAAACAGTATTATCCCGATTTTTTTGTAAAACAAAACCATAACAGCTTTTTTATTATAGAAACCAAAGGAAGAGAGGAAATAAACGACATTTGCAAAATAAAACGTTTGGCGGAATGGTGTAAAGATGTAAACAATGCTCAAACCGAATATACTTATACTCCTTTATACATAAAACAGGAAAAATGGGAAGCGCTTCAAAAAGATATAAAAAGTTTTTCTGATATAATTAAAATATTTTCCGGTCCCTATTTTATTTCGGATAAATTATGAAGCAATCGTTAATCTCCGTAGCAGATTGCCAATCTCCGAAACAGATTGCCAATCTCCGAAACAGATTGACAATTTACGTAGCAGATTGTCAATTTCCGAAACAGATTGTCAATTTCCGAAACAGATTGCTAATTTACGGAGCAGATTGCTAATCTCCGTAGCAGATTGTCAATTTACGGAGCAGATTGCTAATCTCCGAAACAGATTGTCAATCTCCGAAACAGATTGCTAATTTACGGAGCAGATTGCTAATCTCCGAAACAAAGGCTTATAATAAATTAAACAAATTGGTTTATGCGCGGCGCAATCCAATCGATAAAACATAAAGTTATTCTGCAAAAATAAAAACGGAAAAACAAAATGAATTTAACCGAACAAGATAAAAACCAAATAATAGGGCTAATAAAAAGCGGCGAAAAACTTTCCAAAGAACATATATACAAACTTTTTGCAGATCAAGAAGATGTTTTTTTATTTTGGAACGGACGCAAAGAAGAAATTACAAATGTTGCCCTGCCATTCCATTGCATAGAACATATTGACGAACCAAGAAAAGAAAAAATAGAAAAACCCAAACTGTTTAAAGATTTCGATATAAGAGGCAGACAGCTTAAAGGATGGACAAACAAATTAATTTGGGGAGACAACAAACTAATTTTATCATCTTTAATAAACGGACACATAAGAGAAGAAATAGAAAAACAGGGCGGAATAAAACTAATATATATAGATCCCCCATTTGCGGTAGGAGCAGACTTTGGCTTTAACATAAAAATAAACGGCGAAACCGCACAAAAAAAACAGAGCGTAATAGAAGAAATCGCTTACCGCGACACTTGGGGCAAAGGAATATCCTC
>JAOZTP010000145.1 GCA_029939135.1 Desulfobacterales bacterium | reverse complement strand
ACCTTATAACAACCGGAAAAAGTAGTCTTGCGGCGGTAAAAGAGGTTGAAAATGCCGGAGGTTATCCAAAGGCTTTGGTTTCTATATTTAATTACGGCTTTAAAACCGCAGAGAATAATTTTAAAGATGCCGATTTTTCGGTTTTATCCTTATCCGATTTTAAAACTCTTTTATCCGTTTTAAAAGACGGCGAAAATATGACTCAAGAGGATATGGATATTTTAATAAAATGGCATAAAAAGTCTGCCTGATAACCTTTTTGATTTGCGAGGCTTGAACATCTCATAAACGAATTTAACCGGCGGAAACGCCATGTCTAAAAATATTTAGACGCAAAAAAGGATGATTATTCAAAATAATAAAGGGATTTTTCGCTTTGCTCGAAATGGCAGCCTTTTTATTTCTACCATGTTATTTCATCGAATCTTATTTTTGCTTCTTATTGCGCCGAACAAAGCGAAGAGATATCTTATAATAAAATTATAAACATAAAAAGATAAATCGAAATGGAATATAATGAAAAAATTAATTCGCAATATGGAGACGGCGGTATAAAGGAAAGAATTAATCAAGCCTTATCCGCCGCAAATAGAGAGGTTTCCTCAATTACTTTAAAGGAACTCTCTTATATGGACGAACTTCATATGGGAGGCAGAGAAGCCACAATAAAATTGGCGAAAGCGGCAAAATTATTTTCGGGAGCGCATGTTCTTGACGCGGGAAGCGGGCTTGGGGGTCCAGCCAGAATACTCGCTTCGGAGTTTAACTGCATTGTAACCGGAATTGATTTAACCGAAGAATTTTGCGATACCGCCGCAATGCTTACCGAACTTGCGGAAATCGATTCCAAAAAGGCAACTTTTATATGCGGAGACGCCTGCAACATCCCTTTTAAAAATGAATGTTTCGATATTGTATGGAGCCAGCATAGCTCTATGAATATAAAAGATAAGATAAGGCTTTACTCTGAATATAAAAGAATTTTAAAAAAAGGCGGGTTTGTAGTAATTCATGACGCGGTTTCCGAGTCAAACAAATTTTTATATTATCCTACGCCATGGGCAAAAGAGCCTTCAATCAGTTTTTTAATAACGGAAGAAAAATTAATATCAATATTAACGGATAGCGGTTTTGAAAAGGTCTATCTTTCGGATATATCGGAGGATGCAATCAACTGGTATAAAAAGCTTAAACAAGAGAGAAAAAGCGGAAATATTCCCATTTTGGGTCCGCATCTTGTATTCGGCTCCGCAATTTCGGCTATGGCTGCTAACATGAGAAAAAATCTTATTGAAAAAAGAGTAAAGGTTATCGAGACAATATGGCGCAAATAAGATTGATCGGCATAACCGGAGGCATAGCTACCGGCAAAAGCGCGGTTTGCGCAATACTTGAAAAATTTGGAATACCTTTGATAGATTTCGATATTTTAAGCCGCGAAGTCGTAGAGCCGGAAAAACCGGCTTGGAAAGATATAACCGTTTTTTTTGGAGATTCGGTTTTAAATAAAGATAAAAGCATTAACAGGGCTTATTTAAAAAAGATTGTATTTAAAGACGCCGAAAAATTAAAAAAGTTAGAGAGTTTTATTCATCCTCGCGTAAAAGAGAGTTTTATAAGTCTTACGGAGGCGTATTTTAAAAAAAAGCCAAACGGCATTATGCAAGCTGGAGTTCCGCTTTTAATAGAGGCGGATATGACGGATATGTTCGATTATATTGTTTTGGTTTGGCTGCCTTTTGAAAAGCAGATAAAAAGGCTTATAAAACGGGATAATATTCCTTATAAACAGGCAAAAAGGATTATAGACGCTCAGACGCCGATAGAAGAGAAAAAAAAATATGCGGATTCTATTATTGATAATTTCGGCTCCCTGCAAAATACCGAAAAACAGGTTATAAAGCTTATCGACTATATTATGGATGAAAAAAGCGTTTTTTAATTGCAACAATGTTATAAATCAAGCTGCATATATTCGGCGTTTTCTCCATAAGCGATCAGATTTGTTATAGAATTTTTATCGGTTATCCTTTTTACTTTAAAACATAGTTTTTTATAGAAATTTTTTGCGTAATCGTTAATAGCAAGTAAGTTTATCCGAATAAAATCAAGCCGAACAGCGCAATCCAAACCTTTATTTATCAAAGCCTCTCCTATTCCAGCTTTTCTATTTTTTTTAAGAATTGCAAGATCATGTATATAAAAAGAATCGGCGTTATCAGGGAGGGCGGGCAAAACGGAATTAAATGCGGGTATGGAATTGGCTTTCCAAGGATGAGCCAATAAATATCCTATTATCTCTTTTTTACTAAAGGCTACAAAACAGGTTTTATCGGAAAGTTTTAATCTGCTTTCAATAGCCTCTTTGGTCTCCGAAAATTTTTTATATGCCGATTTTTGAATATTAAATATTTCGTTAAAATCGGCTTTTTTTGCTTCCCTTATAGTAAATCGGTCTTTCATAATAACCTCCGATTTTTATTTTATGCCTTATGCTTAAATTGTAACGCTATTTATTAAACGCTTTCCAGACTCCCGCCTGTATTTTTAAGCCGTTTGCCGATGTCGCGGTAATTGCGTATCTTTTAACCTCAAAATCTTTTATCCCGAAGCCGGAATCCGGAGGAGGCGGAGCAGTATGAGATTGAACCGGCAGATTGTTTGCGGCTTTGCTTAAACCTTCAATATTTTTTTTAGAATTATTTGAATCTGTTATATGTCTTATTTCAAGCTTAACCGAGGAGTTGGGAGGAGTAAAAATCGTTTTTGCATTTTCCGATTCCGAGTTTATGAATTCATCCGTAAACCATTGATCGCTATTGTAAACAGCATAATGTATAGCGGATTCAGTATTATAAAAATCTTTTAACGCTTCCTGTCGATTTCTTATTATTTTGCTTTGAGTATAAGATAAGGTTGCCGCGCTTACGGCTATCAGCATAAAAAGCGCGGTTATTACAAGGCAGGTTATTAAGATAAAGCCTTTGTTGTTTTTATTTTTATGCTTTGTCATATTTTATTCAGCGCTTTTTTTTCTTAAGAATTTTTTTGTTTTTTATCCTCTTCGGCTATCTGTTTTAAGCGCTTAAAAAGAAGGGTCGCCAAAATTGCCAAGCATTCTTCATCAAGATATGTTCGGGCGCTTTGTTCAAATAGCAGGACGCATTGAGCCGGAAACGCTTCCTTTTTTTCCTCGTCGTTATAAAGCAGGTATATGGGGATTTTCGGCAGAGGATTAAATTTTAATTTAAGATCGTAGGCTGCGTCTATATTAGAGCAAGGGGAGCCTTCAAGTTTTTTACCTGCGGTTTTAAGCCGCGCAAGATTATTTGTAAAATATTTTGCTATTGCGCCTTCGGCGTTATCTTTAAAATATTTTGTAAGAGGACCCGCATCTTTCAATTCAGGATAAGATACAAGTTTATTATCATTAATCGGTTTTTGCGGAGATAAAAGAATATATTTGGATAGAATCGCAGCCTCGCTAAAATCCGCTTTATTGCCGAGATTATTAAATATTCCTTTTGAAGATATTTTATAATACTTGTTAAAAAAGGGTATTACAATTTCGTTGTTTAGGATAACTCCGCCTATTATTTCGGAAATATCGCTTAAATTAATATTTTCGATTTGATTGATATAATTTTGGTATGTTTTTTGAAATATTGTAGGTTTGCACATTTTTTTTATAATGCCTTTGCGTAGCTTCTTATTTTGTCCGTTTTTTTTGTTATGCTCAAATTATCGGTTAATCCGAATTCGGATTTAAAAATAAAACTTTGCCAGCTTCTTCTTTTTTTGTTTTTTTTTCGGCTTCCGGCTGGTTCGTCTCTTCTTTTTTATATGGACTTTCTACTTTTTCTATTTTTATTTTTTTATCAGACATGGTAAATTCAGCGCCGTTTATATATTCCTCTTTTAATATCCAAGTTATTATATGCGGCGGGTTTTGCAAAAATAAAAATGTGGTATGATACCAGTTTTTTTTAGTGTCCGGTTGTATGTCTTCTATTCTTGCAAAGCTTATAGGATTGTTTTCAAAATGTATTAGAACTATATCGTTAATATCTGCCATACAGACAAATCCCCTTTATTATTTCTTTGTAACTATCGTAGGTTGGGTAACAACCCAACAGAAAAAATTCCTATCCGTTTATCAGCTTTAAAACCTCTTTGACAAGTTTTTCCGCTCCTTCGGCTATTTGCGAAATCCGGGTTGCAAGCATATAGCATGGGGTGGTAACGAGTTTGTTTTTTTTGTCTATTATAATATCGGTCGCTCCGGCTTTTTTATGAACCGCTCCCATTTTTTCGATAAGGCTTGCGGTGTTTACGCAGTCGCCTATTGTTAATTTGGCGTTTTTTATAAGTTTTGCAAGTATAACCGGCGCTATGCAAAGAGCGCCTATCGGCTTATTTGCTTTAA
>JAOZTP010000144.1 GCA_029939135.1 Desulfobacterales bacterium | reverse complement strand
CTCCGAAAAGCAAGGTTGATATTTCAGAATTTGTAACAATAATGAGAGGCTGCGACAATTTTTGCTCTTATTGCGTGGTTCCGTATGTTCGAGGCAGAGAAATAAGCAGAAAGCCGGAAAGCATAATTAATGAAATTAAAATGCTTGTTGCAAACGGCGTTTGTGAAATCACTCTTTTAGGGCAAAATGTAAACAGTTACGGCAAAAAAGAGGGAACCGTTACATTTGTCAATCTTGTGGAATCAGTCAATGAAATAGAAGGATTAAAGAGGATAAGATTTACGACCTCTCATCCGAAAGATTTGGGGGGAGATTTGATAGAAGCTTTTAAAAAACTTGATAAATTATGCCCTCATATACATTTGCCCGTTCAATCCGGCTCGGATGCGGTTTTAAAAAGAATGAACAGAAAATATATAATAAAGGATTATATTGAAAGGATTGAAAAATTAAGAAAAGCGGTTCCGAATATTGCCATAACAAGCGATTTTATCGTAGGGTTTTGTCAAGAAACGGAAGAGGATTTCAATATGACCCTTAATCTTATAAAGAATATCGAGTTTGACGGCATATTTGCGTTTGCTTATTCGCCCCGTCCTAACGCCGTATCGCAAAAATTTAAGGATACGACCTCGGAAAAGGAGAAAAAAGAAAGACTTCACAGGCTTCTTAAACTTCAGGAATATTATACAAAAAAAAAGAATAAGGAGCTTGTAGGGACGACGCAACAAGCGCTTGCGGAAGGTTTTAGCAAAAGGGGACTTTTAAAAAACGAAACAAAAGAATGGACAGGAAGAACTGATACTAATAAAATAGTAAATTTTATAACAAGCAAAGATTATAATCCGACAGGCAAAATTGTTAATGTGAAAATTGAAAAAGCCTTTTCCCATTCTTTATGGGGCATACTTTGATTTTTTATATTAATATGTTGGAAAAGGAAAAGGTATGTATAAAGCCATAGTAGAAAATGTTCGTATAGATAAAGCTATCAATTTACCGGTTATCTTTTTAAAAGTGATAGAAAAAAATAAGGTAATTCCCATTCATGTTGGGATGTTAGAGGCTTCAGCCGTAGTCTCGGCAATGCAGAACATAAATTTTGACCGTCCTATGACCCATGATCTGTTTAAAAATGTATTGGGAGAACTTAACGTATCCGTAGCAAAAGCGGAGCTAACGGATATTAGGGATAATACTTATTACGCTAAAATTTGGCTGATGTTAAAGGATAAAGTATTGGATATAGATTCCAGACCAAGCGACGCTATAGCCATAGCTCTTCGATTTAACGCTCCTATATTCGTTAATAGCAAGATAATGGAAAAATCGAATTTAAAAGATAACTATCAAATTATGGATAGAAGCGAGCAGGGGAAAAAATTGGCAAAATATCTTCAAGATTTGCCTACGGATAAGTTTTGGAAGGTTTAAACCGAATTAGCATCAAAATAATAAAGGGATTTCTTCTTTTGTTTCGGATAACGGAAAGCGCTTTTTTGCCCTGTTTTTTCAACGAGCAAAGCAAGGAGAAATTTGATAATAAAATTATAAACAGAGTAAAAGGGCTTTTAATATGAAAAAGAACCGATTTAAAAGAATAACTATTTGCGCAGCGACGGGTTTATTGATTTTATTGTTTCTTGTATCCTGCGGATATAAATTTTCCGGCAAAGAAAAGGTTGCCGGAGGCATTTCGGAATTAAACGTTTTTATGTTTAAAAATCTTACTATAGAAAATCAGGTTACGCCGATAATTACAAACGATTTAATAAACGAGCTTTCGAGAGGCGGAATAACCATATTAAACAGATTCGGAGAAGCCGGAAATAAATCGGTTCCTACCATTTCAGGAACTATAAGATTTATATCAACCGAAACAATATCCCGCATTAATATAAGCGCTTCAAACGAACAGAGAGTAAAGATAACGGTTGACGTGAAGCTTGCGGGAGCCGGCGGCAAAACGCTCCGCTTGCTTGAAAACATTTCCGAACAAGAGGATTATAAAATTTATGCAGATAAACGGCATTCCGAAAATACAAGGAATAACGCCATAAAAATATTATCTAAAAGACTTGCGGAAAAAATCTATCTAATGCTTACCGAAGATTTTTAATCGGCGACTATTTTGGCAAGTTTTGATATTTTTCGAGAGGCGGTTTTTTTATGAATAACCCCTTTTTTTGAGGCTTTATCTATAATAGACTGCGCCTTTATAAAAACGGTTTTTGAGGCGTCCGAATTGGATGCTTTTAAGCTTTTAATTACATTTTTAACTTGCGTTTTAACGCCTTTATTGCGAAAGCTTTTTACTTTATCCTGTTTTGAGCGTTTTATAGCGGATTTATGATTACCCAAAATCTTACTCCTTTTTTATTAACATATTTATACGCGTATGCTTATAATTAGATTATATGGAAAAAATATTATAATACCGTTGCATAGCGCTCTTAATAAGTTATGCAGCGGTTTTAAAGAAGGAATTAGTATATAATAGATTATAACATGTCAAGGGTTTTTATGTCTGAAGAATCAAAACTAACCAAAGCCGCCGGAATAGTTGGCTTCGCAACGCTTTTAAGCAGAATGCTCGGGTTTATAAGAGACATGGTAATAGCCGGTTTTTTCGGAGCCGGATATACTTCGGATATATTTTTTGTAGCTTTTAAAATACCTAACGTTTTAAGAAGTCTTTTTGCGGAAGGCTCTTTAAGCGTCGCTTTTATTCCGGTTTTTACGGGGTATATTACAACGGACGGCAAAAAAAGCGCTTTTAATCTTGCGCAGGCGGTTTTGATAATATTATCCGTTATATTGATCTTTATAACAATATTAGGAATAACAAGCGCTCCTTTTATAGTCAAAATTATGGCGCCCGGGTTTATCTCCTATCCGGATAAAATAGCTCGCTGCATAGAACTTACAAGAATAATGTTCCCCTACATATTTTTAATAGGAATAGTAGGACTTTGTATGGGTATTTTAAATACTCTCGGGCATTTTGCGGCTCCGGCTTTGGCGCCGGTATTTTTAAATTTGGGAATGATCTCGTCCGTTTTTATATCAAAAGCAATAGATGTTAATCCGGTAAATTGCCTTGCCTACGGAGTAATTGCCGGAGGCGTTTTACAGCTTATACTTCAGCTTCCTTTTATTATAAGATATAAAATTCCAATAATAAAAAAGCCGAATTTGCGCCATCCGGGAATAAAAAAAATAGGGAAATTAATGCTTCCGTCAATATTCGGCTCTGCGGTTTATCAGATCAATATTGTAATAGGAACAATCTTTGCGTCGCTTCTTCCCGAAGGAAGCGTTTCATACCTTTATTACGCGGATCGTCTTGTTCAGTTTCCTCTCGGCGTATTCGCCATAGCCATAGCAACTGCCTTGCTTCCAAGCCTGTCGAGACAAGCTGCGGTAAAAGATTACAAAGGGCTTAAAAAAAGCTTTGCCTACGCTTTCAAATTGATTCTTTTTATAACCCTGCCCGCTTCCGTCGGACTTATAGTGTTAAAAGAGCCTATAGTCTCGCTTCTTTTCGAGCGAGGCGCTTTTGACGCTACCGCGGTAAAACTTACGGCTTACGCTCTTTTAAGCTACGCAATAGGTTTATGGGCGTTTTCCTGCGTAAAAATTACGGTTTCTACATTTTATTCGATTAGAGATACAAAAACCCCGGTTAAAATAGCCGCAATATCAATCGCTTCAAACATAGTTTTAAGCTTTATATTAATGCAATTTTTAAGCCATAGCGGGCTTGCGCTTGCGACTTCCTTATCCTCTATGATAAATTTAACCCTTCTTATAATATTTTTAAGAAAAAAAATAGGGCGGTTAGGAGGCAAAACAATTTTAAAATCCGGCGTAAAAAGTTTGATCTGTTCTTTAATAATGGGCGCTGTTTTATATATTTTTCTCTTTTTTATTCAAGCAAAATCGGTTATAACTCTTATGCTTATTTATAAAGTAGGGCTTTTAATAATTACGGGTTTTATTATATACGTTGCCGTTTCCTGCATTTTAAACAAAAATGCGGTTAAAGATATCGGCTTGGCAATAAAAAAAAGAGGGTAAGTTTTTTGATTAGAACAGAAAAAATTCTTATATATATATTATCGTTTGTCTTAATAGGAGTATTGATATTTATAACATTCGGCAAAGACGGGTTTAGAAATATTGCCGAATTAAGAAAAAAACGAGACGCTATAATAGAGACAAATGAAAAGATTGCGGATAGAAACAGAAAAACCGCCGGAATCATAAACAGACTGGCTACCGATACCGAGTATATAGAACATATGGCAAGGCAGGAGCTCGGAATGGTAAAAGAGGGCGAAATAGTAATACAGTTTGTCGATAAAAAGGAGACTTTAAAAAATGATAAATAAGGAGCAATGGCGCACAGCTACAATTGCGGATATATTTGCGGAACAGGGTTATTTAAACTATTCCGAAACAATATATAAAA
>JAOZTP010000046.1 GCA_029939135.1 Desulfobacterales bacterium | reverse complement strand
GAAGGAGTCGCCTTATCCTGAGCCGGAGTATAATTAAAATGTATAAAGGAGCTTCCTACTTCGCTATGATTTTTTCTACTGGCGCCTCCTGCCATAAGGCAGTCGCAAAAATTAATAAGGCTTCCCAAAGTTACGTAAGGAAAAAGTATGGTATGTTTAAGTCCTACGGTATGGGCTATGCTTGCCTCTTCTTCCAATATTGTCGCCTCTCTTACATGAGCGCCCAAACCTGCGCTTGCTTTTTCTAAAAAAACCGCATTATTAAAGTATCCTCCCGCAAGTTTCACATTAACTCCTATTTGGCAGTTATCTATGGTAACCGGCGCCTCGTAGCCTATGGAGCAATTTTTTAAAATAACGGTGGAATCTCCGAAAATTTTTACTCCCGCATATAAGGTTACCCCTTTGCTGGATATGTTATCAATATTAACCTCGTCTCCTATTTCTACGGATAAAGGCGCTGCTATTTTTACCCCTTTTTTTATAAGTTGTTCTACTTTTGTCATTTGTTTTCCTATTAATTTTTTTTAATAACCGAGGTTTTCTCAAAAAAATAGTTTCCGTCTCGTCAGGAAAAAAGATAACCCTCTTTATTGTTTAATTTATCCTTAATATCCTAATTTAAAATTAAATAAAAGCAAATATCTTTATAATGTTTTAATAATTTTAGTCCTGCCGTTTATTCGAATAAATGTTTTAATGCCTTGACTATCAAACCCAATTTTGTATAACGCCGATAAGTTTGTCAGGCTGTTTATCCAATCAAACAAACCTTTTAATTTGAAAAAAGGAATAATATAATGGAAAATAACTACATTGTTCTTATATTAGGATATATTTTTGGCTTTTATATGGCTTGGAATATCGGCGCAAACGACGTAGCAAATTCTATGGCTTCCGCCGTAGGCGCAAAAGCCATTACTTTACGTCAGGCTGTTTTTATAGCCGGCATATTAAATATAGTAGGAGCAATTTTTTTAGGAACTCATGTAACCAATACAATAAGAAAAGGGATTATATCTACCGAAGTTTTAAGCGATCCGCATGTTGCTATGTTAGGCGCCTTATCGGCTCTTCTCGCCGCCGCATTATGGGTAAGTTTTGCAACTATAAAATCTTTGCCGGTATCAACGACTCATTCTATTGTAGGAGCTATGATAGGTTTCGGCATAGTAGCAGGCGGATTTTCGGTAATACAGTGGGCTAAACTGGGAGCGGTTGTGGCAAGCTGGGTAATATCGCCGGTATTTGCAATGACAATATCCTTTTGTATGTTTAAACTTATTGTAGCCGTAATTCTAAGTAAAAAAAATAGATTTAATATGGCGCTCAAACTATCTCCGTTTTTTATAGGCGCTACAATATTTATAATTATTATGTCTTTTATACATAAAACCCCTTTGGGTAAAAATCTTAATTTAAATATAGTTAACGCTTTGTTAATTTCTTTTTGTTTATCCGTATTATTAGGAATTATATTAGGAAAGCTTATAAAACGGTTTGTTGAAAAAGGGGAAGACGGTCCAGAATCTGTTTTTAGAAAAATTCAGATAGGAACATCCTGTTATGTTTCTTTGGCTCAAGGAGCAAATGACGTGGCAAACGCCATAGGACCTCTTGCCGTTATATATTTTATTTTTAAAACCGGCGGCATAGGCTCGCAAATTCCGGTGCCGGTATTTCTTCTTTTATTCGGAGGCGTCGGAATAGCCGCCGGAATCGCTATGGCGGGAAGAAGAGTAATAAAAACTTTATCGACAAAAATCACCCAATTAAATAACACTCGGGGATTTTCGGTTGACTTTGCCGCCGCAACTACGGTTTTAATAGCCTCTAAATTGGGGCTTCCGGTATCTACCACTCATGCCGCGGTAGGCGGGGTTTTGGGCGTAGGACTTGCGCGCGGAATAGGAGCGGTCAATTTCCATCTGATTTTAAAAATTATGTTATATTGGGTGTTAACCGTCCCCGCCGCCGCTATTACTTGTATCATTATATTTAAGATACTAAAGTTTTTTATATAAAGGAGTAAAAAATGAAAAACGCATTGTTATCCATATTTTTAACGTCCCCTTTTGAAGGACTGGTAAAACATGCCGAAAAGGTTAAAGAATGTATATTTAAATTTAAAAAAGCAATAGAGTGTTACGTTTCCCTTGAATGCGAACAGTTTAAAATTTTAAAGGGGGAGGTTGTTAAGCTGGAAAAAGAGGCAGATAAAATTAAAAGAGGAATAAGAGGACATCTTCCTAAAGGAACTATGATGCCCGTAGATAAATTTCAGCTTTTTCTATTTTTAAAAGAACAGGACAATACAATAGACGCAATAGACGAATCATTGGAATGGATGTCTTACAGAAACAAAAACAATATTCCGGAAACTATTAAAGAAGACCTTGTTGTATTAGTGGAAGCCGTAATCGAAACTATAGAAGAACTGCCTAAAATGGTTTTGGAAACAAAAAAATATTTTGAAAATTTTTCAGACGCGCAAAGAGATATTGTAAAGAATATAATAAGAGGCATCCATACAAAAGAAGGTAATGCCGATAAACAGGAGGATAGTTTAAAAAGAAAACTTTTTAACATGGATATAGATTCAACCTCATTATTCCATGTTGTCCGACTTGTAGACATTATAGGCTCAATAGCGGATCATGCCGAAAATGCAGGAGATATGATAAGGGCTATGATTGCAAAATAATTGCAATCATTTTTTTTTCAACCTATTATAAAAATAATGATTGCAATTTGCTAAAATAAGGATTAACTACAATTTAATTGATTTTATATCGTAACTTAAAAAAAATTACGATACGCCGAATTCTTGATATTTTTACGCTGTTGATTGAGTATTCGGAGTTTTAAGCAATAATGGCGTTTGTATTAATTGAAAGGATTTTTTTATGAACATTTATGTAGGCAACCTGTCTTATGACATTAAAGAAGAAGAATTAAAGGAATTATTTGTAGAATTCGGCACAGTGGAAAGCTGTAAGATAATAATGGACAGGTTTACTGGCAAATCAAAAGGTTATGGTTTTATAGAGATGCCCGAAAACTCGGAAGCCGAAACGGCAGTTAACGCTTTAAACGGAAAGTCCATAACAGGGCGCGATATAAGAGTTAACGAATCAAAACCGAACCCTGCCAGATCAAACAACAAATCTTATAATCAAAGACGATATTAACAAAAAATTAAGAAAATATATTTATAAAATTTCTTAATCAAACTAAGAATGCCGGAATAAAAATAGCTGTATTATAAGCTTTTATTCCGGCATTCTTATAACTTGAGCGCC
Organism: Desulfobacterales bacterium; assembly: GCA_029939135.1. GTDB lineage: Bacteria > Desulfobacterota > Desulfobacteria > Desulfobacterales > JAFDMD01 > JAFDMD01. The sequence goes on along the minus strand of JAOZTP010000046.1, from coordinate 12,493 downwards.
TATGTTTGTAATATCCAATATAAAAAAATAATCAAATTATAAAAATGCTACCTTTTAATACTGATTTTTTTATTTGGACCGGAATTATTTTATGTATATCGCAATCCGCTATGTTTTCCGGTCTTAACCTCGCCTTTTTCAGCATTAACAGGCTTAAACTTGAGGTTGAAGCCTCTCATAACCAAACCGCAAAAAAAATTCTGGAAGCAAGGAAAGATTCTAACTTTCTATTAACTACTATTCTTTTCGGCAACGTCGGCATAAATGTTTTGTTGGCTCTTTTTTCAAATTCGGTAATGTCCGGGGTTGTCGCCTTTATTTTCTCCACTTTTTTAATTACTTATTTGGGCGAAATAGTTCCTCAGGCATATTTTTCCAGAAACGCCGTTAAAATGGCGGCATTTTTTTTGCCTATATTGAAATTGTATCAGATAATTCTTTATCCCGTGGCAAAGCCTTCCGCAATTATTTTAGATAAGTTACTCGGAAAAGAAAGCGTTGAATATTTTAAAGAAAAAAGTTTAAAAAGGTTGATAGAAAAGCATATAGAGCATACTTGCGATATAGATTATGTTGAAGGAACAGGGGCTATTAATTTTCTTTCCATAGATGATCTCTTCGTAGATCAGGAAGGAGAAATAATAGATAAAAACAGCATAATTTCATTGCCGTTTGATAAGGAAAAATCTATTTTTCCCAAATACAAAAAAAGCCCTGATGACCCTTTTTTAAAAAAATTGGATCAATCCGGAAAAAAATGGATAATAATTACAGATCAAAATAACAACCCTAAAGCGGTTCTCAATTCAAACCGTTTTTTAAGAAACGCTCTTTTATATAAAGAACATATCGATCCCGCAAAATTTTCTCATCATCCTATAATCGTAACCGATTCTTCGATAAAAATCGGAGAGGTTATAAAAAAATTCAAAATAGATTCTTATGATAAAGAGTATGACGTAATAGATAAGGATATTATCCTTCTTTGGGGAAAGAAAAAAAAGATTATTACCGGAGCAGATATTCTCGGAAGACTGCTTTTGGGGATTTCGCAACGGGTTATGTAATTTGCCAAATAAACCTGCACATTTTTATCCTGTTCAAGTCTTCTGCTAAACACAATCACGTCATCGGTTTTGTATTCGAATTTTCATTTTTTTTGCTATTTTTTTTAACAACGGGCGTTCCTCTGTTTATATTCCGATTCAATTCCGTTTTATTATTTAAGTTTAACCGCAGGAAGAGATTAACTATTTCGAGGGTTAAAATTATTATATAAAACCTATTGGATAACTTCTTATTTTGTTCATTTTCAAGGCTTGCGAAAATTTTAAACGCAGGCTTATTAAGTATAAGTCAAGTATTAACATTTAAGCGCTTAACGCCGAAAATGAGCAAAATAAGAAGTTATCCAATAGGTTTTATTGCATCATGGAAATCATAGATATAATCAGCTCCCCTGTTTTTTCCGCAGTTTTTCCAAATAGATCATGCATAGTAACCATATTAATATATTCGTCTTTCCAATCGTTTGAGCTTTCTTGAACTATATTTTTTATAAACTGAAATTTAGGTCCCAAAGCTTTTATTTTTATTTCAAGCGTAACATCCTCTTTAAACGTAATATTGAATAAAAGCAGATGTTCTATTTTATTAGGCATTTGGGGTTTTGTAGATATTATCGGTATTATGATTATATTTCTGCCGTCTAATCTTGCTCTTGCTATATAAACGTTCTCCCGTTCCACTATGGTTTTTTTGGTTCCTTGCAACCTGTTATCCTTTTCTACGCGGGAAGGCAGTATAGAAAGCGCCCCGCCTTTTTTCAAAACATTTATGGTAGAAGCATCGCAGGGTTTGCCGTTTATGTTAAGCCCGTCTATCTTATAAAGTATAAAGCCTTTTATGCCGGATATAATTTTTTGCAGATTTTTTAATACAAGTATGTTTTTTGCGGTAATTACAGATAATTTTATATCTAATTTTTCTATTTTTTCAAATATTATTCCTTCTATTTTATCGCTGATTCTGCTTGTGCCTACGGTTACGGTTTTAGCCTGATGTCTTATTGCGTCTATTGGTCTGGATAATCTGTTAATAGCTCCGTTTAATCTTTTAAATAAAAGATTAAGCATATTTAACGCGCTGTATTCTATATCAAAATCAAAGGTAAAATCGGATACGTCCAATTTGCCGGACAAATATTTTAAAAGAAGGGTAAGATCCGATGCGGTTTTAAATCCTATTACGGATGGAAATTGTTTATTCGCTTTTTTCTGTTTGAAATCTATTGCAAATAGCGTAATTTTTTCTTTGAATTCCTCTTTTTGCACAATTTCATATGCGTCCAAGCCCTGTTTTACAAAATTATCTACCGTATCTTTTATATCCTCTTTAAATTTATACAAATATTCGGATACGCCGTTAATTGCAAGGGCGGCAAAATAACCCCACAAATGTCCGACAAGAGTATTTAATATAGGCGCAAAATGCTGGCTTACCTTAGGTATATAAAAAATATCTTCCGAATATGGATCGAATCTATCCTCTTTTTCGTCCGTTATTATTATGGGAGCGGCTTTATGAGCTTTAAATATTGCGGTATCTTTTACTATATCCTGAATTACATTCTCTCTTGAGCTTGCGGCGCATACCATTATTAAAGGTTCCGCAGAAAGGTCTATATGTTTTTTATCCTCTATATAATCGGAAGATATCGTTTTATAGCATAATTCGGAAAGCTTTATTCTTATTTCGTCCGCAGCCGCTTTATTTGCGCCGCTTCCTACAACCGCCCAGTAAATTTTACGCAAAGCAAGTTTTTCCGCTGATTTTTTTATTTTATCTTTCATAGATAATATCGAACGCATAGCGTTTGGTATTTCTATAAGTCTTTTTATCTCCTTTTGTATAAATTCTTCTTCTCTTGCGCTAACGGCGGATGTTATGCAAAGCCCCAGCAAAGCCGCCGCCGCCGCCTGCGAATAAAACGCTTTTGTTGACGCTACGGACATTTCTATATCTCTTCCGCTGCTTGTATATAAAACTCCGTCCGTTTTAAAGGTAATATCGGAGTCTCTTCTATTTACTATGGCAATTGTCCAAGCTCCTCTTTCTTTTACCATATCAACCGTTTTATTTGTATCCGTAGTTGTGCCAGACTGGGTTACCGCAACTATCAAGGCGTCTTTTAAGCTTTCTTTATCGTCGTTTTCAAACAGTATAAAACCGGAAAGCTCCGAAGCTTTTACGGCTCTTATTTGTATGGATGTTTTGCTTAAATAATATCGAAGTATATTTGCCCCGCATACCGCGGCTACTCCGGCTGTTCCCTGCCCTACAAAATATATTTTTTTTATCCTGTTTTTTAAAAAAGCTTTTTTCAAAGCTTGCGGAAAGGCTTTTTGATCTAAAGTTATCCGTTTTTCTTTTTCATCCGTTTTTAATCCGTTTAAAATTGTTTTTTCTACGGATATGGGAGATTCCGATATTTCTTTTAAAAAATAATGGTCGTAATCTCTTCTATCTATATCTCGCGAGGTTATATCTGTCCGTTTTATAAATTTTTCGTTAAGTTTTATTTTTTCGCCGTCATAGTATAATGCGGTTATGCCCTTTAATTTTTCCCCTTTTTCGGCGTCAAGTATAAATATCTGCCCTTCTATCTCATTATTTTTTACTTTTTTGCTTAAGTCGCAATTCATCTTTATAAAATACGGAGTATCCGCCACAAAGCCGTAAACTTCGGATGCAGGCATATAATGTTGGTCTGCTATGCCTATAAAAAGAGCCTGTCCGCCGCCTTTTTGAGCCAAAAATATTTTTCCCGGGGCAAGATCGGTTTGCAGCGCTATTGCATGCGAGCCTTTTAAATTATTTACCGCAAGCCTAAAAGCCTCTTTTATATCGGATGTTGTTTTAAGATATTTTTTTATTAAAAGAGGTATTATTTTTGTATCGGAATCTATTTTTTCGCCGTTTTTTTCAAACTCGGCTTTTAATTGAACATAATTATCTATATCGCCGTTTAAGCATATATTAATATTTTGATTTTTATCTTTTTTATCGCCAAGATAAAAATCTATCGGATGGCAGTTGAATTCGTTAATGCCTCCTACGGACGCCCATCTTGTATGAGATATTACGCTGTGATACATGTATTTAATCGCGCCCGCTTTTTGTAAAATATCATCTTTTGTTATCTCGTTGCGTAAAAATGCCGTATTATCTCCGAGTTTTCCTATTTCCGCGGCTACTTTATAAATAAATGTTATCGAAATTTTATTATCTAAAGAGGTATTTAAGGTTAATGAGCCGTTTAAAAGCTCTTTTGTTTTGGTTTGTTCGGATAGTCGCTTCTTTTGCTCCGAAGTTAAAAGAAGCTTAAATTTTTCAAATTTTTTTTTATCGTATGTAAATATAATGGATATTCCTGCGGAATCTCTGCCTCGAACTTCAAGCCTGTCTATTGAGTTTAAAACCGAGTTTATCTTTTCAAAGGCGGCAACCTGCGTTAAAATCGGATTATCATTATAACTTATTAACTTTTTTACTTTATTTATATTACTTATAAGTTCCGAGGTTAAAGCCCATCTAATATCTTTTAATTTAGAAAGAGTCGAATATATTTTTTCCGCATCCTTTTTTGCAAAGCCGAAATCCTTTTTAAAAAATTTTTCCGTTTGAGAGGTTATTATATTATCAAGCCTTTCGGCAAGTTTTTCTATTTTTTTTACCTTTGCGCCGTCCGTATAAAGATCGTAAAACTGATTTTCAAGTTTTAATTCCCGAATTTTTACTAAAAAGGATTCATGCAGTTTTTTACCGCCCAAATAATTTGTTATACTCGGACGAGTTACGGATAAATCTTCAACTGTTTCTTTAATTTTATCGACGTAACTATTTAATTCATTTATGTTTAACCGATTATCTTTTATGTTTTTAAACGGTATTATTCCGGCTATTCCGCACATTTTTTTCTCTCTTTTTATGGATTTTGGTTGTAATATAAATTAAAAAATAATTAATGCTAATGCGGCTGTATATTATTTAGAGTTATTATTAAATTCAAGGGCGTATTCCGGTAAATGCGGCGATATAATTAATATTTTATTCCAATTATCGTATGGAGGCACAAAACAACCTCTAATATCTTCTTCAGCGTCTTGGTCATACTGACCGATACGGATATAATCCACAAGAGCTAACCACCATTCTTCGTATTCATGAAAATACGGCTTAATTTTTCTGCTTTTCTCATCAATTATTATGTTCAAACTTTCTAATGTTTCATAAAGGATAGCGCCGCCTGCATCGGCATCATATTCGCCTCCATAAACATAAGAATTTTCTTGTTTTTCTGTAGCAGGGCAAAATTCAAGCTTAAGGTTTTCGCAAATTTCATAACTTTTTCGCTCTGTTATATAAGGCAAGTGTTTTTTGAGTATTGTTTTAACCTTATTCATTAATTTTTTGCTTATCCTGATTGGACGTTTATAATCAACAAAGACAAAAGCAAAGTTATTAGTAGCTTTAAAGATATTAAATAGGTTTTTTATTTTAGGAATTAATTTATATTCTACGTCTTCCAGAGCATTGCCATTATAATGCTGATTGAGTCTCCGAACTTCAACGGCAACCTTATTATCAATAAGAAAATCAGGCGGAATATTTCCGCCAGGTTCATGTATAATATCGGTAAAGCCTAATGACTCTAAATGTTGTTTTACTATACTTTCCTCTTTATTCATTCCTGTTTTATTCATGTATCTGCTCGCATATATTGTCATCTACAATGTTTATTTAAAAAAACGATTGTTTACATTTTAAGATATAATTCTTTTATTCTTTCTTTTGGCATTTTTTTTTTCCAATCCTTTCCCAAAGCGTTTTCCCATAACGGTTCCAAACCCAAAGCCACCGTTATCATCTTTTCAAGTATATCATTATCTACATCCTTTGTAATGCCTCGAGGAATTTCTACCTTTGCAATCTCTTGCATCTTTCTAAATTCCGCTACTCCTTTCGGATAAAACTCTTCAAGATAATCGAATGCTATGCAGTTGCCTATGCCGTGCTTTACTCCAAGCCCGAAAGATAATCCGTAAGATAATGCATGACATACCCCCACCTGCGAATATGCTATGCTCATTCCTCCGAAATAAGAGGCTATCATAAGTTCGTCCGCAGCTTCTTTGGGATTGAGTAGAAATACGTTTTGACAAAGCTCCATCGCTTTTTCTCCGTATCCTTGGGAAAATGCGTTCAGATATGTTCCTGTTAATGCTTCTACGCAATGGATGTAACAATCCATGCCGGTATAAAAATGCTGATCTTTTGGCGCTCCTTCGGTAAGGTCAGGATCCAATACTATTTGATCAAATACGGTATAATCGGAGTTTATTCCGAGTTTTTTTTGAGGACCGGTTAATATTGCGGTTCTGGAGGCTTCCGCGCCGGTTCCGGAAAGGGTTGGTATGCCTACATGATATATCGCAGGATTTTTTATAATATCCCATCCCTGATAATCTTCCGAAGAGCCGAGATTTGTAAGCATTAAAGATACCGCTTTTGCAATATCCATTGTAGAGCCGCCCCCTATTCCTATTATTCCGTCCGGAAGCATGTCTTTATTTTTTTTAATATCTTGAACAAGTTGATCTATATAATGGGTTTTAGGCTCCGTATTCGTATTTGTCCATATTAATATATCATTATTTTTTAAAGGAACCCTATTTTTAAAATTTGTATCTTCAAAAGCATGATCTATTAAAAATACTATGTAAGATTCCGGATTTTTACGCTTATAGCTTAAAATATCCTCTAATTGAGCAAAAGAGCCTTTTCCGAATATTATTTTCGGAACAACTTTAAAATTACGAAACATTTTTTTCCTCCTAATAATTTTTTCTTGATCTTATACGAAACCGCTTTTATATTGGCAAGTATTTTTAAAAACCTTTTATAACAAAATAAAAGAGCGGGAATAATAATCTCCGCCCTTTATTTCGCTTGTTATAAATCGTCGAAATATTGAGGGTAGTCAGTTTGCGAGCAAAGTTTTTATTGATAAATTAAAAAAAGCATGCGCGGAAAAGAAAGAGCGACAGATAATATTTATATAGAAAAAGTATGGCTGTCATTCAAGTATGAGGCTATTTATTGAAAAAATTACGAATTCATAATGGTTAAATTAATAAATAAGCCTTTATATCGCCAAAATAAACATTAATATTGAATAGACAAACTTTTATATAATCAGAATAGATTTGTATACCATATAAAAAAACCTATATGCCTATGAAGTCAATATTAATATTATATAAATAAGCTTTCATATTATACAGATAAGCTTATTTATTATCAAAACAAGCCTCTATATTCCGCAACTCATGCCGCCTCTACAGATGAGAAGAGATATGCTCGAAGGAATCAGTCGAAAATTAGAAAAAAGGAACGAGCGAATAAGGAGCAAAAAAAGAAGGCTCGCATAAGGATATATAATAAAAAAAGGCGAAACAATTTTTTTTATTATATATCCTTTTTTACAAACAACCCCATTAAAGCCGGTATTACAAACATGGTAAAGATTGTAGAAACCGCAAGTCCGCCGAGTAGAACGCTTCCGAGTCCTCTGTAAAGTTCGCTTCCCGCGCCTGTTGATATTACAAGCTGAAACATTCCCAATATGCTTGTAGTAGCGCTCATAAATATCGGTCTTATTCTTGTTTTAACGGATAAAGAAATTGCGGACATGCAGCTTAAATTATTGTATTTTATGTTGTTCAAGGTTTGATGAACTATTAATATAGCGTTATTGACCATTGTGCCGATTAATATGATAAAACCGAGCCATTGTTAATATATCGAAACCTTGCGGAAGGTATTCGGCTTTGGGGGTTAATATAAAAAAATTATTAAAGAGGCTGCGGTAAGAGATAAAACGGTTATAAGCATGGATGTTTTGCTTTTTTTATTTTGGAATAAAATAGGTTGGAAAGTGTCGATATTGCGGATATGGATACAAAAAGGCTTATTATTATTGCAAATGTAATTGCTATGGCTATATCTTTAAAAAGCTGTCCCGCTTTTTATCTTGATGGTTGTTTTTAATATCGTAGGTTGGGTTTTGCTTTACTCAATCCAACCTACAGAATTAAAAATAAAAAGCCTGTCATTTCGACGAGCGTAGCGAGGAGAAATCCCTTTATTATTTTATAAACAAAAAAAATTCCATAAAAAAGAATTAAAACGTTTGATAACAAAGTGATTTGTTCAAGTTCAAGGCGGATAACAAACTGGTTTGTTATGGTTGCAAGGCGCAAATTTTTAACCGTAGGAATAGATTAAGTATTTAGAGGGTTAAAAAAAAATTTCAACGCCGCAAACTGACAAATTGATAAGTTATGCACCAAATTTTAGCATGCAGCAGGCTATCTTATATAATGGCTTCCCCTCCTTATCATACTCTATATTATCTGGCTGAACGATTTTATTTATTACGCAGCCTTCCGGTATCAAGAGATTAAAAAGGTCTTCTTCATTGATTTTATTGTTTTTTACTAACCTGTTGTTTTTATCGAAATAAAGCCCATTTATAGGAAAATCTTCGCATAAAGGGCATCTGTAAACTCTTCCGTTGGGAAATATAAAATAATTATCCGCCAATAATCCGGCGCATTCAAAAGGCTCATCTTTTGTAAGATATACTTTGGGATATATTACATTTATTCCGAGTTCCGATATTTTTTTTGCGATATTCGGAATGATATTAAACCAATCTTTATTATTTACCTGAAATTTATCAGCGCTTTTTGCGGATTTGCCCCTTATTCCTATAATTTGTATAAAGAATTTATCCGGCATTATATCTTTTAAAATAGCCGGCATATTTTTAATATCTGCTATATTATAAGAGGAGACAGTATATATTACGCTTGTTTTAAAACCTTTTGCCCGCGCTTTTTTGATTCCGGCAATAGCTTTATCATAAGAGCCTTTGCCTCTTATTTTATCGTTTAATTTTGCGGTTGAGCCGTCTATGCTAAAACTAAAATAATCTACCTGATCCGGAGTTATTTTTGAAAGTATATCGAAAAAAAGGTAGCCGTTTGTGTCTACGGTTATTGATTCGTAATTTAATTTTTTCGCCTCTTTTATCGCTTCGGGAAGATCAGGATGTAACGTTGGTTCTCCTCCCAAAAGTATAAGATTATTTTTTTTCGGCTCTCTTTTCGCAAATATATTAAGCCATAATTTTATTGTTTCTATGGATAATTTTCCTTCTCCGTGTTCCTTTTTATTTATATAGCAATGAGCGCATTTAAGATTGCAGTCAGTTAATATATGAAAGAATATATTAGAAGCGTTTTTGGAAAATGATACTGTTTTTTTCATTTTTTTCTCCGGTTATAATGAAGTAACAAAACGAATTTTTAAAGATATTGAAAATTGATTTGCTTAATAGAAGTTTTTTATTGCGGAAGTATTTCAAAATGCTTGCAGTGGGTAGGACAAATTATATTGAAATCCCTTTTATCTACCGTTAAAATTTGTTTGATATTCAAACGTTCCGCTATAGCCGTAATAGATGCATCTACAAAATCCAATTTTATATTCGAATATTGATTTAACAGTTCATATATTCTATGAATATCGTCTTGAGTAATATTTTCAAATTTTATAGGGGAGTTATCAAGCGTAGATATACATAGACGCATTTTTTTATGCCCTAATCTTTTTTGCAAAAAGTATGTAAGTTCTACCAATACAAGAGTGGGCAATATTAAATCGTTTTTCGGCAAATTCGGTAATAATTCCATAACATTTTTATGATGTTTATCCCTTTTATCAAGCGTGGCATATAAAAATTCGGTATCGATTATAAAAGCCATTTTTATTTTTTCCCATACTTTTTTAAGATGGCTTCAGATACAACGGATTTAATATTTTGCGAGCCGTCTTTATAGCCGGAATCAAACATTCCAGCTATTGACATAAGAAAACTTATTCCGTTATTTTTAGAAGGTTTATCAGTCTTATTTTCTTTAATAAACTCTTTTTCACTAGTCCTTTCTTCCGTCGCTGTTTTTTTTGAGCCGAATGTTTCGGTGTTATCTATAAAATTAATTTTTTTTAACTTTTTATAATAACGTTCATGGTATTTTGACCATAACTCATTATTTTTATTCCATTGTTTATGCTCCATCTCCTCTTCGGGACGCATATTGGCAGGTTTTCCCAAATCATTCGTATGTTTTTTCTCAATGTTTGTATTTTGAGCGTCAAGCTGTTCAATTTCAACAAGAATATCCGCAATATCCTGATCTTTAAAAAAATCATAACACTTATTCCGTTGAAACGGATATTTAGTTATTAAAAAATGAAAATCATTTGTAGGGCTTTTAGCCGCTCTGTTTAAGGTATTTAGATATGACATAAAAACGCCTCCTAAATTATATTGTCATCCCATTCTTCCAAATCGGGGTCATGTTCGTAAGGTTTGATAAACTCTTCCAAAGAATGCGCATAAGATCGCAATTCATTATCATAAATAAACGGCGAGTGGGTAACCGCTATTAATCCGTTACATCTTTTTAGAATATCCGGTAAAAATTGTTTCTGCCAAGGCACCGAAAGCGATAATTCCGGTTCGTCAATAATAAGAAAAAAGCCGGATTTGCCGGATAGGTAAAGATGAGAAAATAAGGACACAATCTGTTTTTCTCCTGACGATAAAGCTTTAAGAGGCAGATTCGACACGTCTGATTGTATAAGAATATCTCGAATTACAATATTAAAATTCCGGTCATCATATATAAATTGTTTGTCGGATAAATACCCTTGATTACAAATTTTTACAAATTCTCGTATATCGCTTTCATCATCTTGCTGCTTTTGATACAGCTTCGCCAATTTTGTAAGAAAGTGGGCTATAACTTTATTATTGTCGTTAATTTTTTTTGATTCATTTATTTCGGAAATAATTTTATTTAGAAGTTTCTGATCCTGTTTAGGTAGAATATCTTCCGGGATTCTTTTGAATATATCGGTAAGTAGAGGATCGTTAACCTCGTTAAATTTATCAATATCTACGGATTTATAGACCCCATTAATAACATCTCTAAGGTAGTCTCCTGTTAAAGCGCTCAAATCTTTTCGTATTGTTTCTTTCATCTCTATCATTTTACGATCAATAGTTTCTTCAACATCTTCCATCCCGAATTCTACCAACTCGGTATATTCCGTATCTTTACGCCTTCTTGGATATTCTTCAAAATCGTTTATCCCTATCTCTAATTGCGGCAAAATAATCTCCAAATCCTGTTCAATTCTTCTATAAGTAGGGAGATATATTACTCTATTTCCTATTTTGGTTTTGACCGATTCTATATCTTCTTTTAATTCTTTGGAAATCGAATTGCTAAATCTTATATTGTCGATCTCTCGTCTTAATATGGAGCTGGGAACGTGAATTTTTCCCGAAATTTGCTTTATTATCTTATTATCATTATATTTTTTTTCAACTAATTCTTTAACTTTTTTATATATTGATATAGGCAAGCGACGTCTATATCTTTCATTAGTAAAATTTTGTTTTCTCGCAAGCTTATTTACGTCATCTCTGCTTAAATTATAATTTATTGAGTCTATCTCCGCAGAAACGCTTTTAAATTTATAATCAAGTATTCTTGACCATTGCATAGTTAAGAAAAAATAAATAAAATTGGCTACGGTGCTTTTCCCCATGCCATTTTCTCCGACCAACACCAATTTATTATCGGTAATCGGAATATCTATTGTGCGGATATTATGCAATCCCTCAATACAAAAACGAGTCAATTTTCCTTGCATTGCCATACATCCTTTCAAATAATTTTATATTTTTAGATAAAAAACCTTTTCCTTTAATATCTATGTCGTTTTGTTACCCTGTTACTTTATTCATATTATGATTCAAACAGTTTAAACGCAAGAATTATTACCCGCGTCAATATCAAATTTTACCGGATATACGCCGTCAAAGCACGCCTTACAAAAAAAATTTTCCGCATCCATTACGCCGGTAGCCTCTAATAATCCGGCAATGCTTAGATAGGAGATAGAATCGATTTTTAAAAAATTTTTCATATCCTCAAAGGTCTTATCCGATGCAAAAAGTTGTTTTTTATCCGAAAAGTCTATTCCGTAAGGGCATGGATATTTATGAGCGGGGCTTGCTATTTTTAAATGAATCTTTTTTACGCCAGTTTTTCTTAAAATTTTTGTCGTCATTTTTATAGTAGAGCCTCGAACAAGAGAATCGTCAACTATTACTATATCTTTGTTTTTTAATATTTCTTTAACCGGATTTAATTTTATTTTTATCCCGATCTCTCGAATTATCTGCTCTGGTTGTATGAAGGTTCTGCCGATGTATTGGTTTTTAATCATTGCCGGTTCAAAAGGTATGTCCAGCGCTTGAGAATAGCCGAGAGCGGCATAATTTCCGGAA
>JAOZTP010000045.1 GCA_029939135.1 Desulfobacterales bacterium | reverse complement strand
AGCGCATCTGCTTTGGGAGCAGAGGGTCGCAGGTTCAAATCCTGCCGCCCCGACCAAAATAAACTTTTTTCTTGATACCCTCGCCGTTTTTTCTTAAAAATGATTTGTTGAAGAAACCGTTTTTTTAACTTCTGAAATTATAGATAAAAAAATATTTATTATGCCTTTATTACGATATAAAAAACGCAATCTATTATACGTTAAACAAAATTCCCTTTTTAATATTCGGGGGAATAAAAAGGCGTCTTATCACTCCGACAATTAAAAAATCAGATGAAATCTATTTTTGTTCCAACGGAAAAAATAAAAATGCCGGTTTTCAATTACAAAACAGAAGATATTTAGGGAATAAATATAAATTACTCGCCTTTATTGAAAAAATAGAAAAAAAGATAGCGGCGCTTAACAACTTACAAGCAAATAAAGAAAATTATTTTTCCAAACATTTCGGGCAAACATATTTTACTTTGGAAAATGCAAAAAAAATAGGCGCAATTAGGAAAAAAATTGAGGGGCGGGAATTCAATTATGCGAATCAGATTAAGTATCAGATTCTTTTAATTCAAAATAAGCTGTATAAACCGACTGAGTTATCAAAAGAGCAGGAAGGATATTTTTACAATATAGAGAAAAAAATGCCGTTTGCTTTGGCAAAGGACATTTTTAATGCCCAAAACTATAAAGACCCTGCAATGCGGGGCAGAAATTCCGCTGCGCCTCTTAATAAAATGGGGCTTTGCATTGCAAAAAATTCAGCCGAAGCGGTTAAAATTACCCCGCTTGGGGAATATTTTCTTTCCGATAGTTATGATTTGGGCAGGCTGTTCTTTATTCATTTTTTAAAATGGCAGTTGCCTAACCCTACAAGTATAGCATTCTCCGATAAAGATGGATTTGCCATTAAACCCTTTATAGGAACGCTGCATTTGATAAATGAGGCTAATAAAATATGGCTTAAAACCGGAAATAATCGGATAGGAATCAGTAAAGAAGAATTTTCTATATTTGTCCCGACTCTTATCAACTACAAAGACATTAAAAATCAAGCAAATAAATTGATTGAATATCGACTTGGTTTGCGTTTGCAAAAAGATGACAAGAGTAGAAAAAAATTTCAAGATGAATTTATAAATAATTTTTTAAAAAAGTTCCTCGAAAAAAATCAAGATTTCGGTATTGAAAAACTTACTAAAAATTTAAAAGATTATGGCGATAATACAATAAGATATTTTAGATTAACTCGTTTTTTGTATATAAGAGGCGGCGGATTTTATATTGATTTGGAACAAAGACGGCAGGTTGAAATTAATAAATTGCTTTTAACCGATAATGCCGCTCCTTTGGAATTTGATAAAGCCTACCGATATATTGAGTATCTTGCGGATATAAAACAGCCGATATTACCTTGGGAAACTAAAACGGCATTAGAGGAAATTGCAGGTAACCTGACCTATGATATTAAAAATTATATTTCGGATTTGAAATCAAACAATATCAAAACTCCCTTTTTTGACTTTCAAAAAACGGAAGGTTTGGATATGGAACAATTGAGAAGCTATATTGGAAATTTGAGAGGCTATCGTCTCAAATTACATGCAGTTGAAGCCCGCTTTAAAGCTCAAAGCATATCTGAAATTTCGGAATATATAGAGGCGTTAAAAAATATTCATCAATCGAATAATAAAAAAAGCGTTGAACTTGAAAAATTATCGACGCTTGCCCTTAACGCTTTAAATGATGCTATAGAGATAAAACCAAACTATCCGGTTGGAGACGATAATGAACCCACTTTTACGGCTCCGGCTAATAGACCGGATATAGAATGTTTCTATAAAAAGTTTAACTCGGTATGCGAAGTTACAATGCTAACTACCCGTTCTCAATGGTATAACGAAGGACAGCCCGTAATGCGTCATGTCCGCGAGTTTGAAAGGAGGCATGCTAAAAAAAACGTTTACTGCTTATTTATTGCTCCGCGATTGCACCAAGATACTATCGAGACGTTTTGGATGGCAATAAAATACGGTTATAGAGGAGAGAAGCAAAAAATTGTTCCGCTTTCCATTTCGCAATTTATTAAGCTGCTTGAAACTCTATTGGAAATAAAAACGCAAGGCGGCAATTTTACTCATGATGAATTATTAGCTCTTTATAAACTGATTATAGAATTAACCGATTATGTTAAACATTCGGAAGAATGGATTAAACAAATACCTGAAACAATTGCCAAATGGCGGCAATCTATTTTAGCGAGGCGATAGTTATGAAGCTAAACGCTATTTATATAGGCGACTGCATAAAGATATTAAATAAAGATATAAAGGCAAACTCAATCGAATTGATTTTTGCAGACCCGCCTTATAATCTTTCCGGCAACGGTCTAAAATGGAAAGGAAATAAAACCGGAGGGGACTGGCATATGGTAAATGAGGAATGGGATAAAATGACGGCTCCGGAATATATTATATTTACTCGAAAATGGATTGAAGGCGGTTATAAGGTTTTAAAAGATAACGGCTCAATTTATATTTCCTGCGCTTACCATAATCTCGCGGAGGTAATGATTGTTTTAAAACAGTTTAATTTTAAAATTAATAATATTATTGTTTGGCAAAAAACAAACGCTATGCCGAATATGACTAAAAGGGTATTTACCCATTCAACTGAATTTATAGTTTGGGCGGTTAAGGGTAAAAAATGGATATTTAATTATGAGGAATTGAAAAATATTAATCCTGAAAAACAGAAAAACGGCTCTTTAAAACAGATGCGGGATGTATGGGCAATGTCCTTGGTTCAAGGAAAAGAAAGATTAAAAGGCGCAAACGGCAGAGCGCTCCACCCTACGCAAAAACCGGAAGAGGTTCTCAAACGCATTATTACCGCCTCGTCAAACAAAGGGGATACGGTTTTAGACCCGTTTTTAGGGAGCGGAACAACAGCGGTAATAGCAAAAAAGTTGGGTAGAAACTGGATAGGTATTGAAAAGAATAAAAAATATGCGAATATATCCGAAATGCGAATTAAAAATACTACCCCTCCATCATTTTTACAAACCGCTTAAAAAGATATTTAGAATCGTTGGGTCCGGGAGAGGCTTCCGGATGATATTGAACCGACATAGCCGGTATTTTTTTATGCTTAAAGCCTTCTACGGTATTATCATTTAAATTTATATGAGTAATATCCACGTCCGAAGCAAAAGAATCTTGAGCGACTGCAAATCCATGATTTTGAGAGGTGATTTCCACTTTGCCGGTTATAAGATTTTTTACCGGATGATTCGCCCCTCTGTGTCCGAATTTTAATTTGTAGGTTTTTGCCCCCAAAGAAAGCGCAAGCAGTTGATGCCCCAAACATATGCCGAATATAGGACAGCATCCCAAAAGTTTATTAATAGTTTGTACGGCATAGGTTACGGGCGCGGGGTCTCCTGGTCCGTTTGATAAAAAAATGCCGTCCGGCGCAATTTTTTTTATGGTATCCGCATCTGTTGAAGCCGGAACTATTACTACGTTGCAGCCAGATTTTTCAAGTTCCCGTATTATATTATGCTTAATTCCGAAATCATAAGCCGCAATAAACGGTTTGTTATTATTTTTTTTTCTAAAACTTTTAACCTCGTTTATATCCAAAAAAAAAATTTTATCTTTTTTAAGAATATAAAAAGCCGACGTTCCAACCTCTTTTACAAGATCGGTTCCGGCAATCCTATTTATTTTATTTGCTTTTTTTACCAAAGATTTCGGATCCGTATCAATGGCGGAAGCTACGGCTCGCATAGCGCCCGCCTCTCTTATATGTAAAGTTACGGCTCTGGTATCAATGTCTTCTATTCCCAAAATATTATTTTTACGAAGATAATTTTTAAGCGAATCCGTAGCGTTGCAATTGCTGTAATTATCCTGATACTCTTTTACTATCAAACCTGCCGCATAGATTTTATCCGATTCCGCATACTTATCATTTACCCCGTAATTTCCTATTAACGGATAGGTCATAACCGGAATCTGGTTTTTATAAGAAGGATCCGTAAGGATTTCCTGATAGCCGGTTATAGATGTGTTAAATACCAGCTCGCCAGACATTTCTCCCTCGCCGGTAAAGGAACGGCATTTAAAAGTTCTTCCGTCTTCCAATGCTAATAATGCTTTCATTTTATCAACCTTATCCGTTTTCTCCGTTTATATTCAAGCCTGATATGTTCAACTTTTTTTGGGTGGCGACAAGCAAGAGGCGGAGCAAACAAACTTGAATATATCCTTTTATAATCATTTTTTTTGAAAATCAGCTATGTAGATTTCTTGCTTTTAAACTTTAAAACATTTCGCTTGGTCTGTCTAAATTTCTATACTGAATAGCCTCGGCTATATGATTTGCCAAGATATTTTCCGATTTTTCCAAATCGGCTATTGTTCTTGCCACTTTAAGAATGCGATTATATGCTCTTGCCGAAAGCCCCAGCTTATCTATAGCGGCTTCAAGCAGACTGAGGGAATTACGGTCTAATTCGCAGCATTTCTTTATATGACGGCTCTGCATCTGGGCGTTATTATAAATTGTTGTTCGGGCAAATCTTTCGCTTTGAATGTTTCTTGCTTTTATTACCCGTTGCATAATTTTTGCCGAAGATTCGGCGGATCTTTTTTTTAACAGGTCTTTATACGGAACCGCTGGAACTTCTATATGTATGTCTATTCTGTCTAATAATGGTCCCGATATTTTTGATCTGTATCGACTTATTTGTATAGGCGCGCATTTGCATTCATGTTTCGGATCTGTAAAAAAACCGCACGGGCAGGGATTCATTGCCGCTACAAGCATAAAGGAGGAAGGATAAGTAATGGTGGAATATGCTCTTGATATGGTTACGTAACCGTCTTCCAACGGCTGCCGCATAACCTCTAATACATGTTTTTTATACTCGCAAAATTCGTCTAAAAAAAGTATTCCGTTTTGCGCCAAACTAACTTCGCCCGGTTTTGGGATTTTGCCTCCTCCTATTAAACCGGCGTCGGATATGGTATGATGCGGAGCCCTAAAAGGTCTTCTGGTAACTAACGGCTCATGTTCGGAAAGCAGTCCTAATATGGAAAATATTTTTGTGGTTTCAATAGCCTCTTCAAAGGTTAGCGGCGGAAGGATTGTTTTTATTCTTTTTGCAATCATGGTTTTGCCGGAACCCGGCGGACCTATCATCAAAACATTATGTCCGCCTGACGCGGCTACTTCTACCGCTCTTTTTGCATGCTCTTGACCCGCAACCTCCGAAAAATCTATTCGATACTCTTCGTCATTTTTAAATAGATTTTTTACGTCTGTTTTTTTTCGCTCTATTGCAAGGGCGCCTCGCAAAAAATCTACGGCTTCTCTTAAAGTTTTTACCGGATATACATTTATGCCTTCTATTACTCCGGCTTCTTTACAATTTTTTTCAGATACTATAACGCCTTTATAACCCGCATTTTTTGCGGCAATAGCCATTAACAACGAGCCGTTTACAGGCTTTACTCTGCCGTCTAATGACAACTCGCCAAGTATAAGATATTGTAAAGCTGTCTCTTGAGAAATAACTTCTGTAGCCGTTAATATTCCTATTGCTATAGGCAGGTCGAATCCTGTACCTGTTTTTTTTATTCCGGCAGGCGCCAAATTAACGGTAATTCTATCATCCGGAAAAGCATAGCCGGAATTGCAAACCGCGGCTTTTACTCTTTCCCTGCTCTCCTTTACGGCGGTTTCTGGAAGTCCTACCAAAGTGTATACGGGAAGCCCGTTTGAAATATCGGTTTCCACCTCTATAATATGGGCTTCTATGCCGATAGTTGCGCAGCTTAAAATTTTTGATAACATGTTTTAAAAAATGCCCAGAGTTTTAAGAAATACTCCTAAAACTCCTAATACGGATATTAATATTGCAATGGAAAACATTCGCATTGTAAAACTGCGCTGTTTTTCATCCATTTTATCTCCAAGTTTATCTATCGAGGCTATAACTTGCTCGAATTTTTTATCAACATTCTGTTTAAAATAGTCAAGCCTACCGTTAATATTATGTTGCCCTTTCTGCAATCCGTCTATTTGAACCTGAAGCAAATCAAAGCGGCTGTCAAAATATTTTGTGTTGGGCATAATACCGGCGATAAGCATCTGCATATCGACATTAGGCGTAAGTTTTGTTTCCTCTGCCATAATAAAATTCCTCATATTTTGGTTTGATAGATAACCGAAATTGATTACAATATATTTAAAAACTTAACAAATTCTTTATAAAATTTCAATATAAATATCAATTATCAGCCTGTCTATGGTAACAAATGAACTTTTTAATAATACTGTTACGGCAGTAACGGATGATTATAATCCCTCATAAGTCTTTTTGCTAAGGGGGATAAAAATTATAACCAGAGGAAACGCCCATTATTAAGAATACTTAATCGCAAAAAAATGATTAATTTCGGCGGATAACAAAATGATTTGTTCAAGTTCAAAACGGATAACAATTTTTAACTGTAGGAATATATATAATATTTCGAGAATTAAAAATTGTTATCCAATGCAGAAATTAGGCAAACTGCTTTGTTATCCGCCGAAATTTTACAATCTGTTTATACAAGAAGCCATATATCCGGCTCCGAAACCGTTATTAATATTTACAACCGATATGTTTGAGCTGCAACCATTTAACATGCCGAATAAAGCGGTAAGACCTCCGAAAGCCGTTCCATAACCGATGCTTGTAGGAAGCCCTATTACCGGAGCTTTTACCATGCCTGCAACCACGGAAGGCAGCGCGCCCTCCATGCCTGCGGCTACAATAATAACGGAAGCCTTTAAAATAATATCTTTATGCGCAAAGAGTCTATGGATTCCGGCGACTCCTATGTCAAATATAAAGCTTACCTTATTTCCCATAGTCTCGGCGGTAATAACCGCCTCTTTTGCAATCGGTATATCCGAAGTGCCGGCTGATAAAACAAGAATTGTTCCTTTTCCGGTAATCTTCGGAGGCTGACCGCAAATTACAAGCAGCTGCGCATCCTTGTCAAAAACCGCTTTATTAAATTTTGCGCATAAAAACTTTGCCTTATCTGCGTCAACCTTTGTTACGAGAATTGGCTCCTTATTTAAAATCATTTTTTCTATTATGCCGAATATCTGCTCCGCGGTTTTGCCCGCCCCGAATATTACTTCAGGAAAACCTTTTCTTATGCTTCTGTGATGATCTATATTGGCAAATCCAATATCTTCAAAGGTGAAATTCTCAAATAAATCAAGCGCGTCTTTTATCGAAATTTTATTTGCCTCAACCTTTGTTAATATATCCGTAAGTTTTTCGGTATTCATAATTTATGCTCTTTTATAAAAATATTCTATTCGGACTTTACCGCTCCGCCCATGTATATGGCGACTATTGCTATACATACCCCCGCAATATCCAAGCCGGTAGTAACCCTATTAAAAAAAAATATATCCCATATAAATGATAAAGAAGGCTGCAACAAAAGAATAAGTCCGACGGTAGACACTTTTAAATGCGGAAGGCTTTCGCTGATTAAAACCCAGCCTAACGCCTGCTGAAATACTCCGTAAGTAAGAAGAAATAAAAAACTTTTATTATCTTTTATAATAAAACTCTCTTTAAATATCAATATTTCTACGCCGAGAATAAGAGCGGTAAAAAAAGATATTGCTATCATATTCCATATAATATCCGAAAAATCTGCCGAAGCTTGAAGACGTCTTAATGATAGGATATAACAGGAATAAGTCGCCGCAGTTAAAAATCCGTAAAAAACGCCGAGTTTCCAAGAAGCGGAAAGCCCGCTCCAGTTGGGGCATACCAATAAAATTATTCCGAAAAATGCCAAAATAATGGCTATAATGGTTTTAAAATTGACTTTTTCTTTTAATACGATTATTCCGAAACCCGCCAAAAAAAATACCTGAAGGTTTCCAAGAAGCGTGGCAAGACCTGGACCTACCCCGATTATGCTTTTATGCCAGCAGGTAAGATCCGCCGCAAAAAAGAGAGCGCATATAAAAGCTGGATAAAGTTTCTTTTTCTTAACCTGTTTAAAATTGATTTTTTTCTCTTTTATTAAGATAAAAATCATCAAGGATATGCCGCCGAATAACATTCGATAAAAACCTGCGGTTATAGGTCCCGCTCCGTCCGCAATCTTTACCAATACTCCGGAAAAGCTTATTAATATTGCTCCGGCTATAAGCTTTAGAATGAAAACTTTCGATTTTACATTCTTAATTTTTAAATCCGGTTCTATCAAAGTCTTTGCGCTCCTATTATTGCGGCTCCAATTGCTTCTGCAAATTAAGCTTTGCCCAATACTATTATTTTATGTATGACTGCTATAATATTTCATACTGCATTTTTTCTACCTGTTGGTAAAAAATTTTTGGTTTATCAAGTTACGTAATTAGGCTTACAAAATCAATTAGCCAATCGACATACAAATAAATATTTTTCACACAGGCAAAGCTTTTCTAATTTTATTTCCGTTGGCGTAGATTCCTTAACCTCTAACATGGGCTTATAACTGCTAAAAATAGATATAAGAAAAGATATAGCAAGCAATATAGGCAAAAGTATAACCATTATAAACAATAAGCATCTATTACAATTAAAAATATCATCTTTCTCTTTATCGTACGTTATTTCTATATTAAAGCTTTCAAACATCTTTTTGGCTTTAGCTATGCGATATAGCCAGAGTTTAAAAATAAACAAAACAGAATAATACCAATTATCATATATATATTTATAACAATTACTTTCCAAAGAATTAGTATGGCAAAAACTCCGTTCAAATAAATCATCCAAGTCGCCGCAAAATATATAGGCACAAATTGATCAGGCAGCAGGTTATCAATATAAAAATAATTAGCTTCGCCTTTTGTTGTTATATACTTGCTGGCATTAGCCGAATCTTTTGTTAAAAAATCGCTATTCCATGCTTTCTTTTGGGCTCTTGCGGCTTTGGCTTGAATAAACCTATACAAAAAGCCGTGGGAAACTGCATATTCGCCAATTAACCAGAAAACAATATTACTTATTAAGCATATCCCAATTATAAGGCATGCTTTCTGTCCGAGACATAATCTCTGAATATCATCTGCAAGAATTGTTTTATATCCAATGCCGAGCGCTCCTATCGAGGCTAAAAAATACCAATAAAAACCTTTAATCTGCCCGCTTATCTGATTAAGATTATTAAGCATTGTACTATGTTCTTGGATAATAAAACTTTCTGAAAAATTAAGTCTCATATATTTAACTCCATATCCTGTTCTTAAGAATTAAATCTTTGATTAGTATATTAACGCTGTTTTATATCTCTGTATCTTGTCGGCTCGAAAAGATTAATGAGACTTTATTCTTGTCCAGATTTCGTCTATTATTCTAATATCCTTTTTCAAATCTTTGCAAAATACCAACTTATCCATAATCTCCGGAGTAGGCCATATGCCAGGATCTTCCAATACTTTTTTATCAATATAAGGAAGCGCCGCCTGATTTGGAGTGGCGCAATAATTATAATTAGTAAGAGCCGCCCCCACTTTTGGCTTTAAAACCCAATTAATCCATTTATGAGCGGCTTCCGTATTAGGCGCTTTTGCCGGTATGCACATAGAATCAAGCCATATTTCGCTTCCTTCTTTCGGGACTATAAAACCAAATCTTTTAGGATTTTTGTAAACCGCGGTTATCCCATCTCCATTATAAACTATGGCTATATTAGCGCTTCCGGATATTACTTCGTTTCTTCCTCCCACTCCGCCTTTAAAGCCTATACAGTTTTTTCTTTTTTTTGTTTTAATTAAAAGTTCGGCGGCTTTTTTTAATTGATTTGGGTCTATGGAATTAAAATCGTAGCCAAGATATAAAAGGGTAATTCCAAGCATTTCGCGCACGGAATCTATTAAAGCAAACGACCCCGATTTTTTTGCGGAATCGAAAATAATTGACCATGAGGACGCCTCCAACTCGGAAATTTTGGTTTTATCATAAAGAAGCCCTATGGTTCCCCACTGCCAGCCCGCAGAATATATGTTGCCCGAATCAAAGGTTGTATTTTTAAATTCTTCGCTCAGATTAACCAAATTAGGTATTTTTGAATGATCAAGCGGTTGTATTAATTTAAGATTAATTAGACTCGACATTATAAAATCGGAAGGGACTATAATATCATACTGACTTGCTCCGCCGGCTTGAAGTTTTGCTATCATTTCTTCATTCGATTCGTAAAAATCAAGCCGAACCTTAATTCCGGTCTCCTTTTCAAAATCTTTCGGCATATTCTCTTCGTCCATGTAGTCCGACCATGTAAGAATATTAAGTTCCTTGTCCGCGGCATACACATAACAGGGCGATAGCATAGTTAAAGATATTAAGAATGAAAAAACTAATCCGCGCATAAAAACCTCCTTAAATAAAATGTTGCCAACCTTTTATTTTGCTACTTTTCTAGATTTGAATACTTGAGATGCGGCAAAGGCGGCGACGGTTAAAATTTCCTGCGCGCTATAAATGAACAAAATTCTTTGTTATACGCCAGCGTTTTCTATTTTTTTTTACGGTTAAACGCCCCGCCGCTATAACCGATACTACGGTTATAAGCAAGATAATTGTAGAGATGGCATGTATTTGCGGAGTTATTCCGCGCCTTGCCGCTCCAAAAATGTATATAGGAAGAGTTGTCGATTTAGGACCCGCCATAAAAAAGCTTATAACAAAATCGTCTAACGAAAGGGTAAATGCAAGCATAGCGCCCGCGGCTATGCCCGGCGTTAAAAGCGGCAAGGTTATTCTTCGCAATATATAAAAGCGGCTTGCAAAAAGATCTCTTGCAGCCTCTTCTATTTCGGAATTTAAAGAAGCAAGCCTGCTTTTCACAACAAGAGCTACAAAAGCTATCTGAAAGGTAATATGCCCTATTATCATATTGAGAAGACCCGGATCAAATATTGACGAAACTCCTCTTAATATCCCGAATATAATAACAATAGCCGCCGCCAATATAATATCTGGTATTGCCACAGGCAGATAAAGCATCATATTGAGACTTTTTTCAGTTTTAAAAGACCATGGAAATTTTTGCATGCCTATTGCCAATGCGGAGCCTATAATCGTCGATATAATTGTGGAGACTACGGCAAGAACTATCGTATTTAAGGCGGCTTCAATTATTGCTTGGTTTTCAAAAAGTTTTATATACCAGTTTAAAGTAAAACCTTCCCATGTAAATCCGTATTTTGAACGATTAAAAGAAAAAAACGCCATAGCCGCAAGAGGAAGGTATAAGAATCCTATGGTAGATATTGATATAAAGGTTATTATGGAGCGTATTTTTCTCATTGGTTTTGGTTTTTTCCGTTATAATATAGGCATAAAGATTTCCTCTATTGTCTATTTTTTCTTTGCTTTGACGGTATAAAAATATAAGCTTCCTAAAGTTAAAAGCGATAGCCCCATGCTTATAGCGGCTCCGAAAGCCCAGTCCCTGCTTGCTCCGAACTGATTGGCGATAAGATTGCCTACAAGCATATATTTTGCGCCTCCAAGCATATCCGGCGTTACAAATGTTCCGATAGCGGGAACAAATGTAAGTATTATCCCTATCGAAAGCCCGGGCAAAGTTTGGGGTAAAATAGCCTGCATAAATATTCTTGTTTTGGATGCGTATAAATCGCGAGCCGCTTCAACCAATTCCCAATTCAATTTTTCTACGCTGGAATAAAGAGGCAGGGCGACAAACGGAAGAAAAATTGAAATCATTCCAAGATAAACCGCAAATGCTCCAGGATAAAGCGGAGAGCCGTTTGGAATTAATTTTAAAAAAGCCGCAAGCTTTGCAAAAGGAAGGTCTGGAGCAAGTATAATAAACCAAGCGTAAGTTCTTATAACCATGTTTGTCCAAAACGGAATTATTAATATTGTAAGCCATATATATCTTTTTTTGGGACTTCTTGAGGCTATAAAAAAAGCCAAAGGATAGGAGAGTATTACGGATAAAAGGGTTATAAAAAAGGCGGTAATAAGGGAACGCCATAATATTATAAGATAATCGCCCGTCCATCCGAACAGACTGAATCCCGCAAGTCTTTTATAATTTTCAAACCCAAATTCCCATACAAGCTCGCCGTATTCGCCGCGTCCCGCAAAGCTTGCTATCGCCAATAAAACGGACGGAATTATAAGAAAAAGCATAAGCCATAAAATTCCGGGAGCAATAAAAGCGACGCCTCTTTTTAAAAGGCTTTTTTCGGAGATAATCTCTCCATACCATACTATTATTTTACTCATCCAAAATCGCCAATTCTTCAGGAGCAAGCTCTATAAATATTTCGTCTCCCTGTTTAAAGTTTCTATATGCGCTGGTTTTAACCCGTAAATTGCAGGGTTGTAATCTTATGTCAAACTCGGAACCGCGATATATTATTTCGGCAACTTTCCCTTTTATTCCGTTTATACTTGGCATTGTTTCCCTTATTTTAATCCATTCCGGTCTTATAGCGACTGTTCCGTTAATCCACGCAGGCATTTTTTTCAATTTTAAAAAGCCTATTTCCGTTTTAATGCCTTCTCCCGAAGCTTCCCCTTTTATTAGATTTGCCGCTCCAAGAAACTCGGCTACAAATTCTGTTTTCGGGTTATCATAAACCTCTGAAGCAGCGCCTGTTTGTATTATTCGCCCTTCCTTCATAACCGCTATATGATCCGATACAACGAGAGCTTCGTCCTGATCATGAGTTACAAGTATAAATGTTTTTTGGAGTTTTTGCTGTAAGCGTCTTAATTCAACCTGAACTTTTGCCCTTAACCTTGCGTCAAGCGCAGACATAGGCTCGTCTAACAAAAGAACTTCCGGCTCGTTTACCAAAGCTCTTGCCAAAGCTACTCGCTGTTTTTGTCCGCCGGATAATTGATGGGGTCTTCTATTCTCAAACCCTTGAAGCGCAAGAACTTCCAGTTTTTTTTCAACCCTTTTTTTTATAATCGCTTTTGGAAATTTTCTTGCTTTAAGCCCAAAGGCTATGTTTTCGAAGATGTTAAGATGCGGAAAAAGAGCATAATTTTGAAAAACGATATTTATTTCTCTTTTTTCTGCGGGCATCATTGTAATGTCTTGATTTCCGAGTATTACCTTGCCTATATCAGGAATTTCAAGCCCCGCTATTATTCTTAAAAGAGTTGTTTTACCGCAGCCCGAGGGACCTAACAATGTTAAAAATTTGCCCGCTTTAGCTTTAAGCCATATATGTTTTAATGTTTCGGTTTCTCCGAATTTTTTATTTATGCCTTCAAGTGTAAGTCCGTTTTTCAATATGTTTCCAATTTTATTGTATAACTTCTTAATTTGCCCGTTTGCGGCGTTATACGAAAATTTTAATCCTCGAAATACTACAGTATTCCTGCGGTTAAAATTTTCGCATTGCCTTGCAAACGAATAAATTTCTTTGTTATACAACAAAATTAATCATTATTTGTTTGCGTCTATGTTGATTCGCTGTTTACAATTTTATTGTATAACAAAATTAATTATTATTTTTGGGATTAAACATTTTTAATAATAAACGTTTCTTATTACTTTATCCCTGTGCCGCCTTGTTACTCTGTATCTTTTTTAAGTTATATTAATTCGTTATTTTTTATTTTTTCGATTAACTCAAAAGAGGCGTTAAAAATTTTTTGATTAAATATCTCTTTTAACGCGCTTATCAGCATATCATAAGAGATAATTCTATTATGTTTTACCATAACCGCAAGCGAAGCCAACGCCCGCTCGTTAGATTTTATTTTTAGTCCTTTAAAATCAACCGCAAATACTTTTGCGTTTGTGGCGGGAATTTCAATATCCTTTCCGGTTATAACAAGAGTATCTTTATTAAGATTTTTAAATATCCCCTTTTTTCTTGTAATCCCTTCTTCGTCAACCGCAAGTATTGCGGAAGGAATGCCGCTTCCGATATATACTATTTTCTCGTCCGATAATACCGCTTCCGATACGGAATGCCCTCTTAATACGGTAATGTTGTAATCGCTTTTAAGAGTTGTAAAAAGTCCGGCTTTTAATCCCGCATAGCATAATATTTCGCCGGCGGTAATTATTCTCTGCCCCGCGCTTCCGAGTATCATAACGCTATGTTTTCCGGTTTCAGGGGCTTTAAACTCCGGCTTTATCTCCTTTGCCAGCTTTAAAGGTTTAAGAGCCGACGCAACCTCTTTGTAATGAGCGGTATATTCTTTTCTTATGTTTTCTTTTACTACGCCTTCAATCGCAGACAGGCTTTGAAGCTTTTCATCTATTATTTTCGGAGTTAAAACGTTTCTTTTTGTAAATCTGCCCGGGCATACTCCCCATATATCCATTATGGAGAACCCTTTATGTTTTATGGCGTCTTCTATCTTTTCATCCAAATGTTTTATATAACCGGAACAACGGGTCGCAAAGGATGCGCCCGCCGCAATTCCGGTTTGACATACGTCAAAAGGCTTTTCAAGATTATTTAAAAATCCGGATCCGACTATAGCCTCTTCCGGGGTTGTGGAAGAGAATTGTCCGCCTGTCATTCCGAAATTAAAATTATTCAAAACCAAAAGCGTAATATCCAAATTGCGTCTGCAAGCTTCCAAAAGATGAGCGCCGCCTATTCCCAAACCGCCGTCTCCCATAGTAACTACAACGTTCAATTTGGGATTTGCCATTTTTATTCCCGCCGCATAGGTTAAGGCTCTGCCGTGTAAACCGTGAAAGGCATGGGTATTAAAAAAAGTATCGAATAAGCCGGAACAGCCTATATCGCTTACCATAACAATGTCGTCTCCGGCAATTTCCATGTTGCAAAAGGCTTTATCCAAAGCGCCTACAACCTTTTCGTGAGAACATCCCGGGCAGAAAAGAGGCGGTCTTTTTTTATTAATTAAGCTATCCATTTTTTATAACCTCGCTTATTTGTTCCGGTTCTATTAAAACTCCGTTCATTTGCCCAAAAAATTTAATTTTTTTACCGCATAAGATTCGTTCTATCTCTTTTACATACTGCCCTTTATTCATCTCTATTACTACAATATTCTTAAATTTTTCCGCTTTTTCTTTAATTAATTTTTCGGGGACTGGCCATAAGGTTTTAAGAATGAGGGCGGACGCTGATATATTATCCTGTTTTAAAATATCTACGGCTGATTTTACGGCTCTTGCGGTAATTCCGTAGGTTATGATTAAGGTATCCGAATCTTTTTCGCTTACCTCTTCAAAATATGTAAAAGCGCCTACGTTTGCCTCTATTTTATGCTTAAGTCTGTTTTGCGTATTCTCTATTTCGGATACGTCTATCGTTATATAACCGTTTTCCCCATGAGTAGAAGAGGTTTGACGAGCAAGCCTTCCTTTAAAGCCTATTGGTAAAAATTCCGGAACCTCGGCTCCCTCTTTTACCGCAAACGGCATAAACTTTTCATCCTGTTTTCCTGAAAAAAATTTTCTCTCTATTATTTCCGACTTTTCAAGCAAATTTAAATCTATGCTTTCTTTTGTTAAAGCTATCTCCTTGTTAGACGCTATAAAAACCGGACATCTGAATTTTTCGGCAAGATTAAAAGCCTGTTTTGTAAGAATGTAACAATCCGCCGCGTCAACAGGCGCAAGAACTATAACCGGCAAGCCGGAACTGCTGCCCCATCTTAAAAACTGAATATCTCCGTCCGCTCCTTTTGTGGCGGAGCCGGTAGAAGGTCCGAGCCTTTGAACATTCACTATTACTATAGGAATTTCGCTTCCCAAGGCAAAGGATATATTTTCACTGTAAAGACTTATGCCCGGACCCGATGTTGCGGTCATAGCCTTAACCCCAGCCATAGAAGCGCCGAGGCAATAACCTATCGAAGCGATTTCGTCTTCTCCTTGCATGCATACTCCCCCTTTTTGAGGAAGAAGATTAAGCATAACGTTAA
>JAOZTP010000001.1 GCA_029939135.1 Desulfobacterales bacterium | reverse complement strand
CTTTTCGCTAATAATCTTTTCCGCCTTTTTTATATCGGAAGGCAAATCTATTTCAAAAGAATCGTAGCTTGTAACGACTATTTTAATTTTTAAACCGTATTCCAAAGCTCTTAACTGTTCCAACTTCTCTCTTTTTTCAAGATCTCCTTCCGGTAGGGAGGTAAATTTTTCAAGGAACTTTTTGGTATAAGCGTAAAAGCCGAGATGTTTATAATATCTATTATTAAGGATTAAACCGTCTCTGTCGCAAGGAATTGAGGCTCTGGAAAAATAAAGCGCAAAACCGTTTTTATCAAAAACGGTTTTTACGTCTTTAGGATCGGTTATCTCTTCAAGCTTTGTTATTCTGCATACAAGAGCGCTCATTCCGTCAAAACCGGTTTTAAACGGGGTAAGAATTTCGTTAAGGCATCTGAAATCAAAAAGAGGCTGATCCCCTTGAACATTTATTATTATATCCTCTTTTTTCAACCCTATTATATCCGCCGCTTCCGCCGCTCTGTCTGTGCCGGATTTATGTAGCGTTGAAGTAATAATATATTTGCCTCCAAAGCTCTCCGCCTCTTTTGCTATTCGCTCGTCGTCCGTCGCTATAAAAACATCCTTTATATCGAGAGATTTTTGAACGTTTTCATAAACTCTTCTTATCATAGATTTGCCGGAAATAAGGGCGAGCGGCTTACCCTGAAATCTTGACGAGGCATATCTTGCAGGTATAATTACGGTTGCTTGATTCATTTTTATAACCATTCTTTTTTATAATTAATATTCTTAATGGCGTCATTTTCTAATATTTAAAGTCCGCCTCTTAATTTTGTTCTTTGCCCGTTTTATGCGTTACGTTCAAGTTGTAATCATTAAAAAAACTTTCGCAAGCATTGAATATTCGTTATTCGGCAGACTTTTATCATCTTTTTTTGCGTCTAACAATTAATTATTATCCTGCCGTTGAAGAGTCTGGCGAACATAATTTTGCATGCTTATCTCAAAATCTTTAATCAATGCAGACATCTTTTTATCTATATCCTTTTCCATTTCCCCTTTTGCGTTTGCTATCAGGTTTTCGGCGTCTCCGGATATGCGTAGAAGCTTAATTTTCATATTTTTTTCAAAAACTCCCATTCTATCTTCAAGATCCTTTTTTGTAAGGCTTTGATCTAATGAAGCCTGTATAGAATTTCTAAAATCCTGCCGAAACTCTTTCAATATCTTTTTTAAATCCGCAGAGGTTATTTTATCTTCTAACGAGCTTGTAAAATCGTCAGATACCTTTTTTAATTCCTCTTTATCAGGCTTATTGTTTAAGGCTTTTTCAATCTTTTTAATTGTTTTAAGCTCGCCTGCTATCTTCTTAAAATCTTTTTTAACGCTGCTCGCCTCTTTTTTAATCTCTTCCATCTTCTTTACCGTATCGCCTTTAAAATCGGCATTCAAAGCATTTAAAGTTGCTATTTTAGCGTCAATATCATTGGAAAACCTCTCTATTTTTAAGGCGCCGCCATCTTTTAATTCAAGCATTACCTCTTTTAAATTAAAATAGAACAACCCCACGGACGCGCATATCAGGATAAACATAAAAAAAGCGATATAATTAATTCTTTTTTTTAACTTTGCTATCTCCTGCATCTTTGCTTCTTCAAAGAAAACGGAACTTGCATTATCATCTTCAAAATCAATTCTGGGATCAGACATTTTTTTATTCCCCATTTTTTCACTCCCATTCTATAGTAGCGGGCGGTTTAGAGCTTATATCGTATACAACCCTGTTGATTCCCGATACTTCATTGATAATTCTATTGGATATTTTACCCAAAAATTTTTGCGGAAGCCTTGCCCAGTCTGCGGTCATAGCATCTTTGCTTGTTACCGCTCTTATGGCGGCTATATTTTCATAAGTTCTGGAATCTCCCATTACCCCTACGCTTTTAACAGGCAAAAGAACCGCAAAAGACTGCCATAGTTTTTTATAATATCCCGCCGCATGTATTTCTTCAAGAAGAATAGCGTCCGCTTTTCTTAATATTTTCAAACGTTTTTTTGTTACCTCCCCTATTACTCTTATTGCAAGCCCTGGTCCAGGAAACGGCTGTCTCCATATAAGCTGCGAACTTATGCCGAGCGTTTTGCCCAGCTTTCGGACTTCGTCTTTAAAAAGATATTTTAAAGGCTCGATTAATTTCAGCTTCATATCTTTAGGAAGCCCGCCTACGTTATGATGAGATTTTATAACTGAGGAAGGACCTCCGAAAACCGAAACCGATTCTATAATATCAGGATATAATGTTCCTTGCGCAAGAAATTTAACCCCTTTAATCTTTCTCGCCTCCTCTTCAAATATATCCGCAAATATCTTTCCTATTATTTTTCTTTTTTTTTCCGGATCGGTTACTTTTTTAAGCGCGTCCAAAAACCTATCTTCCGCATTAATAAATTTAACGTTTAGTTTAAGTTGTTCTTGAAATATACCTTTTAAATTATCAGCCTCATTTGTTCTTAATAAACCGTTGTCTATAAATATGGCTGTAAATTTTTTGTCCAAAGCCTTATCAAGCAAAACCGAAGTAACCGTAGAATCCACCCCGCCGCTTAATCCGAGTATAACCTTATCATCTTTTGCGCGCTCCTTAATTTCGCTTGCCGCTTTCTTTGCAAAAGATTTCATCGTCCAATTGCGTTTGACGCCGCTTATATTTATTGCAAAATTTTCAAGCATTCTTTTCCCTTTCGGGGTATGGGCTACTTCGGGATGAAACTGAAAGCCGTAAAGCTTCTTTTCTTCGTTTGCAACCGCCGCAAACTCTGTGTTATCCGTAGAAGCAAGCAGGCTAAAGCCTTTTGGAAGCCTGTATATGGAATCGCCATGACTCATCCAGCATTCCGTTTTTTTATCTATTCCGTCAAACAAACTATGTTCCCTTTTTATATCCAAAGCCGCAAAACCGTATTCTCGTTTTTCGGCTTTTTTTATGCCTCCGTTTAAAGCGTCTATCATAAACTGCAACCCGTAACATATTCCGAGTATAGGAATATCAAGATCAAAAATTCTCTTATCCGCTTTAGGGCTGTTTTTATCATAAATGCTCATAGGACCTCCGGATAAAACAATCCCTTTCGGAGCAAGATCTTTAATTTTATCTATTCCGATATTACAAGGCTCTATTTGGCAATATACTCTACTTTCCCTTACTCTCCTCGCTATAAGCTGGTTATATTGAGAGCCGAAATCTATAATTAATATCATTAGGTTTTCCTCTGTTTAAAGTTTACCGTCCGAATTTCTATTATGCCCGTTTTTCAAAGTCGGATAAAAATTTTAATTCTCCAACTACTTATATCATTTTATTATTTTCTCTATTAGTTTGAAATAGTTTTATACCGCTCAAAAGTCAAGAAAGTAGAATCGAAATTTTCAAATCAAACAAAACAGGACTTTTTTATACCGAGGCTATATAATAAATTGACATAAATCCCTTATAATAATATTAGTATAAAGTTTTTTAGACCGTTATAGGAAAACAATTTATATATTTAATTTATAAAAAATAAAATCAACTGTTGATTATTTTCAAACCTTTATAAACAG
This sequence comes from Desulfobacterales bacterium, assembly GCA_029939135.1. Taxonomy (GTDB): domain Bacteria; phylum Desulfobacterota; class Desulfobacteria; order Desulfobacterales; family JAFDMD01; genus JAFDMD01. Next base: position 42,322 of record JAOZTP010000001.1, on the reverse strand, counting down.
GAGGTCAATTATGAAAAAATTAAGTCTTATTCTAACCGCTATTTTTTTCGCTTTATTTGTCCTATCAACTTCCGGCTGGTGCTGGGGTAAAAAAAAGACAATTAAAATAGGAATTAACGCTCCTATTACCGGAGATATACCAAAAGTAGGGGAAAACACCAAAAATACCGCTAAAATGTGGCTGGAAGATATAGAAAAAGCCGGAGGGATAGAAATAGCCGGCGAAAAATATCCTGTGGAAATTATAGTGGAAGACAACGAAGCTCAAGCGGAATCCGCAGTTAAAACCAATACAAAAATGATTACAGAAGATGAAGTTATAATAGTAATAGGACCGCAATCTTCAAAACAGGCAATACCCGCAGGAGGCGTTGCGAACAGCTACGCTACCCCGATGATAAGCCCTTGGTCAACAAACCCGGACACAACAAAAGACAGACCTTATGTGTTTAGAGGATGTTTTCTTGATCCTTTCCAAGGACCAATGCTGGCAAATTTTGCAAAAAATGAATTCGGTTATACAAAAGCGGCGGTTCTTTATGACGTGGCAAGCGATTATCCCAAAGGACTTGCCGAATACTTCAAACAATCATGGGAAAAAAATAACGGCGAAGGTTCCGTAGTATCTTATGAAAGCTTTACCACAAAAGATGCCGATTTTAGCTCCCAGCTTACCAAAATAGTAAATTCCGGAGCCGAAGTTCTATTTGTTCCGCAGTATTACAACGAAGTCGCCCTAATAGTTAAACAGGCTCGCGAACTCGGTTGGAAAAAACCTATACTCGGAAGCGACAGTTGGGGTTCCTCCGAAACAATTACCCTTTGCGGAAGCGACTGCTATGGCGCTTTTTTCAGCACACATTATGCTGCTGCGGGAGCCGAGGGAATTACAAAAGAGTTCATAGATCGTTATAAAGAAAAATACGGGTATGTGCCGGACGACGTATGCGCTTTAACTTGGGATTCCTTAAAGCTTGCCCAAAACGCAATAGAATCTCTTACCGAATTTAGCGGAGATATAAAAAAAGACCGCGTAAAGGTTAAAAACAATCTTGCAAAAATAAAAAACTTTGAAGGAGTTACCGGCAACATGAGTTTTACGTCGGACGGAGATCCCGTAAAATGCGCCGTTATAGTTAAAATAAGCGATACAGGCGAGTTTAGATTCTATAAATCAGTATGCCCGTAACCAAAAATAAAAATAAGTTAAGCCATAGAGACGTTGCAAACAACGTCTCTATGGCTTAAAACTTTGCGTCTTAATTAAGGAATTTATCGCTTCGCTCGAAATGCCTGACTTCCTATTCCCGCCGCGTTATTTTTACGGGTATTTTCTTTGCGTGAGGAGAAATCCCTTAATTAAACAAAAAAATGATTAAATTTACTTGGATAACTTCGTAGCTTGTCTCTTATCAACGCCTAAAACAGACAAAATATGAAGTTATCCGACGAAATCAAAATGAGGTAAAATGGAATACTTTCTCCAAAATTTTATCAACGCTTTACAGTGGGGAAGCTTTTACGCTCTTATAGCCCTCGGCTATTCTATGGTATATAGCATACTTATGCTCTTTAATTTTGCTCATGGCGACATTTTTATGATCGGCGCATACATCGGCTTTTGCATAGCAAGCCTTTTTATTCTTTTATTCGGAGGAGCAGCGCCGGGATGGCTTGTGTTGATTTTGACAATTATAGTCTCTATGTTTTTAACCTCGTTGCTCGGAGTATTAATAGAAAAAATCGGATACAGACCATTAAGAAACGCTCCGCGCGCATCCGCTGCAATTACCGGCTTAATGATAGGCATTATATTAGAAACCTCCAATATAGCCATCTTCGGCACAAAAAGAATCGCTTTTCCGCAGCTTGTGGAAACGGTTACCTACAATATCTCTGGCGTCTTTATTACCAACAAAAAAATCATAATAGTGGCAATCTCCCTTTTTCTAATGGCGGGGCTGCACTTTTTTATAGAAAAAACAAAATGGGGCATGGCTATGCGGGCTATGTCTTACGATTTCTTGACAGTTCCGCTTATGGGAATATCGTTAAACGTAATAGCTCCTTTAACCTTTGCCATAGGCTCCGCGCTTGCGGCTGCGGCAGGCATACTTTACGGGCTTGCATATCCGGTATTAGACCCCTACATGGGAATACTTTTGGGTTGGAAAGCCTTTGTAGCGGCAATATTAGGCGGTAGGGGCTCAATTTTGGGGGCGGCTTTAGCAGGTTTCTTGCTCGGATTTATAGAAATATTTACGGCTATGATATTTCCTTCCACATTAAGAGATCTGATAGCATATTCAATAATACTTATTATATTGACTGTGCGTCCTCACGGATTTTTCGGCAAAGCTCACAGTTCAAGTTTAAGGCTTTAATTCTTCCCGCTTGCCATTTCGAAAAGCGAGGCGAGGAGAAAACTCATAATTGTCCAAACAAAACATATTATGACAAATAAAAATTAACCCAATTTCTATTTTAAATATAAAAATATGAAACCAATTATCAGATTTAAAAAATTTTTCAGATTCTTTTCCGCAATGCCCGCATTAGGCTGGCTTTTCGGATTTTTAACCGCAGTTATTATAGAATATCTCATAGGCGATAATATAGCTTGGATGCTCGGGCTTCCGAAAATTCCGGCATTATTCGGCTTCCTTATAATGCTAAAAAAACCGCTTTTAATACCCGGGGCTTCAGCTTATATAATTATAGTCTATCTGCTCCCCTTAACCTTAACCGCCCGCTTTTGCTCTGGCACAATAAATAAAATCGCCGCAAAACTTTATAAACTGCCCACGCCCGTTTATACCGTCTTATATCTGATATTCTTATATATAATAATAGATATATGGGCTGGTATAAGCGATTACAGAATAGTTACCATAAAACTTACATTCATAGCCATAATATTAACCCTAAGCCTAAACGTCATAAACGGATACATGGGCGAATTTTCATGCTCTCATACCGGATTTATGGCTCTCGGCGCTTATACAGCCTCGACCGTAACCCTTATTTTATGCGCAAACGACAAACTTTTCGGAGAAGCTTTGCTTCCTTCCTATCTTGCGCCGTTTTTATTTCCCATAGCCCTTATAGCCGGCGGAATAATCGCGGCGATAGGCTCCCTTCTCGTTGCCATCCCCTCTTTTAGAACCAGAGGGGATTATCTTGCCATAATATCGCTTGCCTTTATGTTTATAGTCAAAAGCCTTATAGAAAACCTTGAAGTTTTGGGAGGAGCCAGAGGCATGGGGAGCCAGCCTCATTTGGCAAATCTTCCTACGGTTTTTATATGGACGGCGCTATCAATCTGGATAATCAACAATTTCGTTACCTCAATAATCGGAAAAGCTACAAATGCGGTAAGAGATAACGAAACAGCCGCAAATGCAATGACGGTTAATACAAGAAAAACAAAAATAGTAACCTTTATGTTCGCCGCATTCTGGGCAGGCATAGCAGGAGGGCTTTTTGCCCATGTGTTATGCTACGTAAATCCGGGAACATTCGGCATTAAAAAACTTGCAGAAATATTTACTATGGTATATTTCGGCGGATTAAATTCCGTAGTAGGCTCCATTATAGGGGCGATAAGCTTTAATCTTGCAAGCGAAGCTTTAAGACCCCTGGAACTTTTCAAATGGATTATAATACCGGTTATTATGATATTGATAATGATATACAAACCTACCGGACTTGTCGCATTTAAAGAATTTAATATAAAAAAAATACTTGCTCCCAAAGGAGACAAATAAAAAATGACTCCTCTGCTTAAAGTAGAAAATATGACCCATTTTTTCGGCGGTTTAAGGGCGGTTCACAACTACAACCTTAATCTTGAAAAAAATAAAATACAAGGCTTAATAGGACCCAACGGCGCCGGAAAAACAACCGTATTCAACCTCATCACCGGAATATTCAAGCCTTCCGAAGGCAGCGTAAAGCTTGATAAAGAAGAAATAACAGGACTCTTTCCGCATCAAATAGCCTCAAAAGGACTTGGCAGGACATTCCAAAACCTTTTATTATGGAGACATTTAACGGTTTTCGATCATATACAAATAGCCCATTATTCGCAAATCAACTACGGACTTATAGGCTCCTTTTTCGGAACAAAAAAACGACGCAAACAGGAAGCGGAAATAGAGGAAAGCGCCCGCAGGCTCATGGAAATCTTCGATATATCCGACTTTGCAAACATGCTTGCGGTTAACCTTCCTTACGGCGCTCAACGAAGAGTGGAAATGGCAAGAGCTATGGCTATAAAGCCGAAAGTTCTATTTCTCGACGAGCCTACCGCGGGAATGACCCCCGAAGAGTTAATCCGAATGATACAAATAATAAAAAACGTCCGAAAAGAATTTAACGTAGCCATATTTTTAATAGAACACAGACTCAAATTTGTAATGGAACTTTGCGAAACAATACAAACTTTGGTATTCGGAGAGGTAATAGCCGAAGGAACTCCGGAGCAAATACAAAATAACCCGCAGGTTATAGAGGCGTATCTCGGCAAAGAGGATATAACCTAACATTTGAAGTATAATGCGGAAAACGAGTAAAATATAAAAAAAGTCTGATTATAAAAAATAATTAAAAAATTTCTCGCTTTACTCGAAATAACAAAAAGAGTTATTTTTTACTCCGTAACGTCAACGTGCTGTTATTTTTGTTTCTCATCACGATGAGCTGTTATTTTGCCTGTCATTTCGACGAGCATAGCGAGGAGAAATCCCTTGATTAACTGCGATTAAAAAATATAATTGCAAAAAAGAATGATAAAATTTGAGCATTATTGAAAAAAGGATATAAACTGTCATGCAATATCAATCCCTTACAATAGAAAATTTCAGAGGAATAAAAAAGCTTAAAATAGACGACCTAAAATGGGTAAACCTTTTGGTAGGACGCAATAATTGCGGTAAAACTTCGGTTCTTGAAGCAGTTTTTCTGCTTTCAGGGATGTCTAACGCTACGCTGCCGGTTAAAATACATAAATTTCGAGGTTTCCCTATAACAAAAGATCAAGAGTTTAGCTTTATGTTTAAAGATTTAAACTTCCAAAACGAAATTGTTTTAAGAGGGACGATAGATGATAGGAAACGGAACTTAACAATTACTCCCATTTATGCAGATGAAAGCGCCCAAAAATTTGAAAAATCGGAGGTTTCTTTATATAATTACGCTGCTTCGACCGATTCCGGCAACGCTGTTGACGGCATAAAACTTGATTGTCGTAATCATCAAAACGAGTTGGTTTACGAAGGAAAATACAGCTTAAACAAAAATACATCCGTGGCGTCGCCCAAAGAAACTTTAAATTGCGTATATCTGCCGTCTAAAACAGAACCGTCTATAACAGAAGCATTGGAAAACCTAACGGTGCAAAAAAAGCTTGATACTATTATTTCGGTTTTACAAAAAATTGAACCTAATATTACCGATATAAGAATTGGAGCAAAAGGGATTATCTATATTGACGTAGGCGGAAATCATCTATTGCCTATTAATATAATGGGGGATGGAATGCGTAGAATACTCGCGTTCTTAACCGCTATTGCGGAAAAAAAAAACGGCATCGTTTTAATAGACGAAATAGAAAACGGTTTGCATTATTCATCCTTAAAAACAGCTTGGAACGCTATTTTAACGGCTTGCAAAGCATATAACGTTCAATTAATAGCAACCACTCATTCTTACGAAGCCATCGAAGCCCTTTCAAACGCTTATGCCGAAATAGAGCCGCAAGGAGACGATATACGTCTTTACAGATTAGATAAAGACGGAGAAAACCATAAAGCTTATTCGGCTTCCGCTCGGGCTTTAGAAGCCGGTATCGAAAAAAATTTTGAGGCGCGCTAATGGGCAAAAATTTTAAAATAGAATCGAATAATCTTCTTGCGGTAGAAGGTAAGGATGAATGCAATTTTTTTAAAGCGTTATTAAAATATTTAGATATAAAACATGTTCAGCTTGTAGATATAGGCGGCAAGGATCAATTTGCCGATAAATTTGACGCCCTTTACATAGGCGAAGGATTCAAGCGAATAAAACAACTCGGCTTTGTTAGAGACGCGGAAGAAAAGCCCGCTCAATCCGCATTTCAAAGCATTTGCGGCATATTAAAAAAAAAAGAATTGCCGACGCCGGACAAACCGAATCAAGTTACGGAAAAACAAGGTTTTAAAATAGGCGTTTATATAATGCCGGATAACAAAGTAGCCGGAATGCTCGAAAACCTATGTTTGCAAACTATTAAAGACGAACCTATAAACGGCTGCATTCAAAATTATATCGAATGCTTTCAGGCTGATCAAAAAGAGGAAGAGAAAAAAAAGTATAATGATCCGAAAGCCCGCGTTCAAGCATACTTGGCATCTTGTTCTCCTATAAAAAACTCTCTCGGGCTTGGAGCATTAAAAGGATATTGGAATTTTGAGCATCAATGTTTTCAAGATATAAAACAATTTCTAAAACAACTTTTTATATAATAACCGTTTATTATTAAAAATATTAAAGGATTTCTCGCTTCGAGAGACAAGACAAAAAAAAAATTTCTTCCGTCTTGTTGACGAATCTTATTTTTGCTTCTCATTTCGACGAACGTAGCGAGGAGAAATCCCTTAATTAAAATTATAAACAGAGGAAACCCTCATAACTAAAATTGAATTGCAAAAAAATAATGGGATTTTGACGGATAACAAAGTAGCTAATCAGGTTGGGTTGAGCGAAGCGAAACCCAACCTGCGAAATTATCCGCCAAAATTTAAATAAAGGATGATTCCACAATGCAGATGATAGTAAAAAACCTAAAAGTAGCATATGATAAAATAACTGCTTTGCATGGAATAGATTTTCAAATAGAACAAGGGGAGCGAGTCTGCATAATAGGGGCAAACGGAGCAGGGAAAAGCACAATTTTGCGGGCAATATCCCGTATGGTCCCAGCGCTGCCCGGAACAGTTATGGAGTTTGAAGGACAAAACCTGCTTTTATATCAGCCGGATAAAGTCGTTTCAAAACTCGGCATATCTCATGTGCCGGAAGGAAGACGCCTATTCGGCAACCTTACCATAACCGAAAACCTTAAACTTGCCGCCTTTGCCAGAAAAAACAAAAATAACATAAAAAAAGATATAAAGACCGTATTCGGAATATTTCCGAGATTAGAAGAGAGAAAAAATCAAATATCCGGCACATTAAGCGGCGGAGAACAACAAATGCTCGCAGTAGGCAGAGCCTATGTAAGCGCAAAAAAAATAATGCTGTTAGACGAACCCTCTATGGGTTTAGCGCCCATTTTGATGCTTTCTATGTTCGAGGCTTTAAAAGAAATAAACAAAGCCGGAACCACCATACTTTTGGTAGAGCAAAATGCAAGACTCGCCTTAAAATTCGCAACCCGCGGATACGTTATTGAAAACGGCAAATTAGTTTTGGAAGAAAAGTCCGAAGCGCTTCTAACCAATCCCGAAGTTAAAAAAGCTTACTTGGGCGGGTAAATATGATCACAGTTTAAGCGATAAATTTATGCGGTAAAATATTATTTCGTTAAATTTTTTCATAATTAAAATTGTTCTATTCAATAAACAATTTTTAAACACAGAGTAAAGCATGCCGAATCACACATACTATTCAATGAAGACAGGTTCAAATCCAGCCAAGGCTGGTTTTACTTTAGATGATTTAAAAAAATTATTTAAACAAGTATATAATAATATGGGGCAATCCGGCTATTTTTGTGAAAGTTTTGGTTGTGCTTATCATAATGAGTTTGAACCAAAAGCCCAAGATGTTAAACATGAAATATTTTTAAAAATTAGAAAAAAGAATTTATGGCCTATAGATGAATTTATAAAAGATTACAGCAAAGATGATCTATTCGATATTATAGAGTTTTTGTATATACATGTTTCAAAACCAATTGATAAAAACTGGGATGATTGGAGTTACGCTTGTTACTGTCAAGGATTTGATAAAGCAGAAGGTCAAAAGGAATTCAGAGAAAAAATTAATGAAATACTCGGAGCCTATATAGGTAGATTCGAAATAGACGAAGAAGGGGAAATACTTAAAAAGCCTAAAGTCGGTTTTGAAAAAATATTTAAAGCTAAGACCCCGTCAAATGACGAGAAGGTAACGAAACGCATGAATTCGGCAATTCGGCAATATAGAAGACATGGGACGACATTAGATGATCGAAGGCATGCGGTAAAGGATTTGATAGATATTTTTGAACTTTTGCGTCCTAAAGTAAAAAAATTTTTAACCAAACAGGATGAGCGCGACCTATTTAATATAGCAAATAATTTTGGTATTCGTCATCATAATGAAAAACAGAAAACAGATTATGATGATAAACTTTGGTTAAGTTGGATGTTTTACTTTTATTTGGCGACAATTCATCTTCTTCTTATAAAAATAGATAATACCGAATCTTAACCTATAAATTCGGAAAAATTCAAACCGGTTACAGCCGAATATCAACCAACAATACAAAAAAAGGTATTAACTATGCCTGAAATATCAAGATTTTTCGGTATTATCATAAGAATGTTTTATGACAAGCATAATCCCCCTTATTTTCATGCCAAATATTCCGAAAATAAAGCGGTCTTTGATTTTCAAGAAAATATAATCAAATGAAACCTGTTATCCAAAACAGCGACTAAACTTGTAAGAGAATGGACAGACCTTTACGAATCGGAACTTGAAGAAGCTTGGATACTGGCAAGAGAGAGCAAAAAAATCAAAAAAATTGAACCTCTGCCATAAGGAGAATAACCATGTGGAATATGAACGACGTAATAAAAATAGATTATAAAGATAAATATATTTATCAAATTACATTCGATAACGGAGTGTCCGGCGATGTTAATTTTTACGAATACATTAATAAAGGACATATATTTACGCCGTTAAAAAACATAAAATTTTTTAAAAAAGCAATAATAGCCAGAGGAACAATATCTCGGCCCAACGGAGCGGATATTGCGCCGGAAACGCTATATAAAAAGATACTATAATTCGGCAAAAATTCAAAGCGCAGAAGCCCTTCTAACCAATTCTGAAGTTAAAAAAGCTTATTTGGGCGGTTAATTTAAAAAAAATGCCTACGCAAGCAAAAAAAACTTTCTTTCCATCATAACGGGCAAAGCGAATCTTCGGAAGCAAAGATTTATTCGCCGGTAATATAAATTATAATAAATCCGCTTCCAAAGCGCCCGCGCTTTTATTCTTCATAATCTTCATACAAAAAAACCAAAAATAAAAAATAATTGCGCCGTATGCCATAATAAAAAAAAAGATTTGCATTTTAAATAAAAAAATGGACTAAATATGTCTTGATTTTCTATTTATAAACATATATTAAAAAATTTATTAATAATTTAAGGATAAAAAGTGAATAATGCTAAAAAATTTATGTCTTAAAAAGAAATTTAAAATTATTTATTCGTTTTTATTATATATATTTCTTATTATCTTCGGAAGCGGAGATTTATTTGCCGATATTATAAATTATAATAATCGTTCCGATATTATTATAATAAAAGCGCCTGTGGAAGAAACCGTTCCGAAAATGCCGGCGGTTTTTTTTCTTCATGATCTTCATACCGAAAAGCTACAAATAAAAAATGATTGCGCCGTATGCCATAATAAAAAAGAGAATAAATTTATATTCGGATTAAAAAAAGCAGCCGATAACACAACGAATATGGATTTATACCATAATAACTGCATAGGCTGCCACGACAAAATTTCAGGTAAAAAAAAAGGTCCTATAAACGGCGAATGCCGCTTATGCCATAATGAAAAAATAAATTTTACATCTCCTCAACCGCCTCTATCTTTTTATGATTCGCTTCACGATATACACGAAACATCTCCGTTGATAAAAGCTTCCGAAACATACGACGATAATTGCGCTGCATGTCATCATACTTATGATAATACTCTTAATAAAACCTTATACATAGAAGGCGAGGAGAATAGTTGCATCGAGTGTCATAATGAAAAAGAATCGTTCCATAAAAATTCGCTTGCTTATGTTTCTCATACCGCTTGTATAAACTGCCATCTTGATTTGTCAAAAGCGAAAACAGCTCCAATAACCTGCAAAGGATGCCATAAAAAGGATACGGAATAAGGCAGCGCTTGGCAAAATAATAAGCGGAGGAAACAATGTATAAGTTTTTAACCGGATTTATGTTCTGGATTTCGGTCTCCATTTTTTTTATAGGATTATTTGTTAGATTTATTCTATATTTCAAAGGATTAGATTGGCGGCTTGACCGAGTAGCTTATAAAGCATATCCGTTTTACGGAATTAAAGGCGCCTTAAAATCGGTTTTTAAATGGATGATTCCTTTTTTAACGCATGGATGGCGTCAACAGTCTTTTATGACAATAGCATTCTTTGCTTTTCATATAGGAGCGGTTATAGTTCCCTTTTTCGGGCTGGCGCATAATATTTTTATCAGAAGCAAAATATGCATATCTTTACCCTTTACCCTTAATCAATTGACGACTGATATATTATCTTGGCTCGTTATTATAGGCGCAGTTATGCTGACAATCAGACGCCTTGTTTTACCTCAAGCAAAAATTTTAACAAAAAAATCCGACTATTTTATACTATTTCTATCCGTCGCTCCTTTTATAACCGGACTTTGTGCAAGATATGAAGTCGGAAACTATCTGTTTTGGCTTTATTTCCATATAATATGCGGCGAGGCTTTATTAATAGCCGCTCCATTTACAAAATTATCTCATTTCGTTTTATTTTTTGCCTCCAGAATTCAGCTTGGTATGGATTACGGAATTAAAAGGGGAGGAATGAAATCGAAAAGAGGGATTAATTGGTAAAAAACATTTAATCAGAAAAACAATGATTAAAAGCCCGTTGCATAACAAAATAATTTGTTCCTTTTTAATGCTTGCGAAAAACGGACAAGCTACGAAGTTAGAAGGCGGACTTTAACCGGAGGAAAAGATTCAATAAGGAGAAATAATATTATGTGTTCCGGCAAACTATGTTCTAAAGAACCAGTTAAAACAAAAGAACAGCTTCGGACGCTTCTTAAAGATACCAGCGGCAAACTATATTATAAACAAATGCAAGATCTGGAGGTCGATACGGATCTTTTATGGAAAACAATTAGAACAACTTTAAAATCCAGAATAAAAACATGGCTTGAAATATGCTCGCGCTGCGGCATGTGCGCGGAAAGCTGCTTTTTTTATCTTGCAAACGACAAAGATCCAACGCAAGTTCCTTCATATAAAATACAATCAACGCTCGGAGAAATAGTTAGGCGTAAAGGAAAAGTTGATAATGCGTTTATGCGAACGACTATGGACGTCGCTTGGGGAAAATGCACCTGCTGCAACAGATGCGCCATGTATTGTCCTAATGGAATAGATACCGGAGCAATGTTTAGCTATTTACGGGGATTATTATACCTGCAAGGTTTTGTTCCTTGGGAAATGAAAATAGGCGCAGGAATGCACAGAATATATTATGCGCAAATGGATGTAACGGACGAAGAGTTTATAGAAACTTTCGAGTGGATAGCCGAAGAATATGAAGAGGACTATCCGAATCTTAAAATTCCGGTTGACGTTAAAAATGCGGATATATTGTACACCATTAACGCAAGAGAGGTAAAACATTATCCCGAAGATTTGGCTTATGCCGCAATACTTTTTCATCTTGCAGGGGAAAACTGGACGGTTACTTCCAAAGGATGGGAAGAAACAAGTTTGGCAATGTTTGCGGGAGACTGGGAAGCCTGTAAAATACAAGTTAAACAAGTTTATGAAGCAATGGAGCGTTTAAAACCGAAAAGAATGATAGGAACCGAATGCGGACATGCCCATAGGGCAACCGTTATAGAAGGACCATACTGGATGGGAAGAAAAGACGGTAAACCGCCCGTAGAATCAATCCACTATGTAGAATGGATTGCGGAAGCTTTGCGAACCGGAAAACTTAAAATCAATCCCGAAAAACGTATAAAAACGCCGGTTACAATTCAAGATTCATGCAATTATGTCCGCAACGGCGGATTAAAAGATATTACAAGAGAAATAATCGGTTATATGGTGGAACCTGGATATTTTGTCGACATGGAGCCGAACGGAGAAAATAATTTTTGCTGCGGAGGCGGAGGCGGCTTTAATGGAATCGGACTTTACAGAGACTGGCGTAATAAAGGATTTACTATAAAACGGGATCAAATAATTAAAACCGGCGCAAAACTGGTTCTTACGCCATGCCACAACTGCTGGGATGCAATAAGAGATATTGAAGAGGTATTTAAAATGGGAATCAACTGGTCATTCTTAAAACCTCTACTTGTCAATATGGTTGAAATTCCGGAATCTATGAAACCTGCGTCATAAAATACATGACCTTTATAAAAATAATTCTCGCTTCGCTTGACAAGACATGTACAAAAGGAGGCAATTGTGTTTAAAAAAATTCTACTCGCAACATCCGCGGTTCATGCTTGCGATAATGCGGCTAAATCGGCTTTTCGACTTGCCAATTTCACTAATGCTCATATAACCGTTTTTCATGTAGCGGGCGTTCCGTCTCGCGGTTTCAGCCAAGAGATAATAGACGTAAAAACCGGCGAAAAAGTTGAAATAAGTAAAGAATATACGTCTTGGGTCAAAGAAGAGATGAAAATTTACTATGCCGCTCAGTTTAAAAAAGTAAAAAGCTTTGATATTAAGATTACGGCAGGCATGCCTTACCGCGAAATTTTAAAAGAGATTAAAGACGAAACTTACGATCTTGTAGCTCTCGGCGGAACTTCTAAAGAAAAATTTTCGGCATATAAAAAACATATGCTTGGCTCTACAGTGTTAAGAGTAGCTCAAGCCGCAAATATTCCGGTTATGGTTTTATGCCGTCCGAGTCCCTCTTTTTTAAAAAATATATCAGGCATTCTCTTTTGCGTGGATTTTTCAAAAGCATCAGATGCGGCTTTTGATTTTACAGTTAATCTTGCAAAATTTCTCAACTGCAAACTGAATATTTTTAATGTTGTGGATATCAACCCCGTTTTTTCAAAAGCTATAATCAATCAGGAAGAAATAGAGACAAAAATGCTTGAAGCTTACAAAAATATAGATGCAAAATACATTCAACGAGATAGCAATACTATAAAAGCGTCGGCGCATGTTTGTGAAGGAATTCCGTATGTCGAAATAGTAAAGTATGCTCGGGAAAAAGATTTTTCCTTAATAATTATGGCGCATCATAATAAAGAAAACAAAGGTTTCGGCTCTAACATGGAACAAATAATCATTCGCTCCGGCTGCCCTGTTATCAGCCTCAATAAATAAAAGAATAAAGGGATTTTACGCTTTGCGCAAAATCCTTTTTGCCTCTTAAACATAGTCATAAACTTTTATCCGATTTTTTTATCGAATATATTAACGCCAATACTTTTAAGCTCTTCCCTTATTTTATCGGCGGCGTCCCAGTCCTGATTTCTTCTCGCTTCTTCCCGTTTCTTTATTAAAGCCTCTATATTTTCGTTATAAACCTTTTTATCCAAATCAAATATCTGCAAAACGGTATTTATCTTTTCAAATACCGTTATAATCTTTTCGGCGTCCGATTTATCAAGCTTTTTATCTAAAGTTAATTTATTTATTTTTTTAATATTTATAAAAATAGAGGCTAACGCCGCAGATACGTTTAAATCATCGTCCATAGCCGATATAAAATCATTTTTTATATCATAGCAAAGTTGCTCCGTTTCAGGATAAGTCTCGCCCCCTTTGATATTTATAAGAGACGCAATAAATCGATTCATCCTTTGCAGCGCTCTTTTTCGGTAATCAAGTCTTTCGGCGGATAATACTATAGGCTTTCCGTAATGGGTCGCCATAAGCCAGTATCTTATTTCCTCACCGGTATATCCTTGTTTTAACAGCTCCTCTACGGTATGAAAATTATTTCCTTTATCCGTTTTTTTACCGTTAAACATAACCTTATCGCAGTCCACCCAGTATTTTGCCGGAAGCTTGCCCGTAGCGCTTTCGGCTATGGCAATCTTATTTTCATGATGAGGAAATATAAAATTTTTTGCGCTTATATGTATATCGAAAGTTTCTCCCAAATATTTTGCGGCTATTGCGGCTGATTGTATATGCCAAGAAGGACGAACATTTCCCCAGTCCGTTTTTGCGTATATTCCTCGCTTTAATTCGGATAGTTTTGCTCGCTTAAACAAAGTAAAATCTTTCGGATTATTCTTTTCGTAACTATCCAAATCAACCGTTGCGCCTATTTTTATTTTATCAAGATTTATGCGGGATAGCTTGCCGTATTCTTTACATCTCGAAATATCAAAATATAAGGAGCGTAATTTTTCGTAAGCAAAACCCTTTTCAACAAGCTTTTTCGCAAGGTCTATCATATCTTGTATATGCTCGCTAGCCTTCGGATAATCTGATGCGGGGCAAATATTTAATATTTTCAAATCCCGTTTAAACGATTCTATATTTCTTTGCGTAAAATCGGATAAAAGCATATTTTCATTTGAAGAGCCTTCTATTGTTTTATCGTCCATATCCGTAATATCTATTATATGCTTTACTTCGAAATTTAAAAATTTAAAATATCTGCAAATAATATCCGCAAAAACATAACGCCTGCATTCCCCCAAATCAAGCTTTGAAAATACTGCAGGACCGGAAGAATATACGGATACTTCATCCGTCTTTATAGAGATAAATCTCTCTTTTTTGCCGGATATCGTATTGAAAAGCTTTATATTTGTCTTCGCTTTCGGAGTAAAAAGATTAGCGCTTAAATATCTTTCTCCGCCGTCCGGAAAAATAACCGTTATAACCCCGCTTTCCATCTTTTCAGCCTCTTTTTGCGCTACGCTTAAAGCGCCTCCGCTGCTCATTCCTACAAATAAGCCCTCCTCTTTTGCAAGACGTTTTGTCATTTCAAAAGCTTTGTCGTCGTCTATATTAATCTTTGTATCAAGCCGCCCCTTTTCGTATAATTCGGGACAATAAGCCTCTTTCATATTTTTTAAACCCTGAAGCTTATGCCCCAAATAAGGCTCTACCCCTATAATTTTTATACTATTATTAAGCTCCTTTAATCTTCTTGATAATCCCATAACCGTTCCGGTAGTTCCCATTGTAGCGACCAACATTGTTATCTTTTGTTCCGTTTGTTCCCATATTTCATTTGCGGTCCCATAATAGTGAGCCTGCCAGTTTGCCGGACTATTGAATTGGTCCGTCATAAAATAAAGATTCGGCTTTTCTCTCGCAATATTATAAACCTCTTCTATCGCTCCGTCGGTTCCCAACGCTCCTGGAGTAAGAATAAGATCCGCCCCCATAGCTTTTAATATCTGCTTTCGTTCTTCGCTTGCAGTTTCCGGCATCGCTATCATAAGCTTATACCCTTTGACCGCGCAAACCAAAGCAAGCCCTATTCCCGTATTTCCACTTGTGGCTTCAATAACAATCTTATCCGGCGTTAAGCTTTTTTTCTTTTCTCCGTCTAATATCATAGAATAAGCAATCCTATCCTTAATTGAGCCGCCCGGGTTCATATATTCTAATTTTGCAAATATCTTTACATTAGGATTCGGATTTAATTTTTTTATTTCTACAATCGGAGTGTTCCCTATTGTATCAAGAAGGTTGTGTTGCATTTTTTATCCTGCTTTTTCTATCTTTATTATTTAAAATATAAAGATATAAAATCATGAAAAGGAGCGATTGCTCCATTTATGAGGCGTTTATAATTTTTTCAATCAAATTGTTACTGATTTGAATTGCCGCTTTTTCATCTTCATTAATAAGATTAATCACTTTTCTAACATCTTGCTCGCCGATCATTTCAAATTGTTTTTGATTCGGACATAAGCCGTCGTTTAAGTCGCCCGGTTCAAATTTGTCTAATCCGTCTCCATAGCTTCGTTTATTGTTTTTTATGATACTTTGCCCTATTTCGCTGATTAAATAAATAAATAACTTATTCACAAGTTGCTGCCCGTACATATTCGGATAAAAAGAATGAAAACATGTAAAGTTTATTGCTGTGGTAAAATTTCGTATTACTTTTAATCTTCCTCTGTTAAAAACGCCGAACAAAATCGGAGCGGGTTTTCTATTTTCAATTTTATACCAAGTATTTCTTTTTTTTGTAAGATATCTTTGGTGATAACCTAATTTCTCTCCTTCTTTTATATATTCTATTACTTGTTGATTATCAATTTTTTTTACGTCTAAACAATGTACCGGCTTGTCTGCTTTGTATAATATATTAAAATCGCTCTCTGTAAATAACGGCTTTTTTATTTGAAAACTTTTTGTAATACACTTGCATAAGTTATTGCCGTCTAACTTCCATTTTTCAATTTCTGACTTTGTAAGCGAAAAAAAAACGTTTGCGCCTGTAGCAATTCCTCTGCTAAAAGTGCCGTAAGAAGATATTACAGAAAAATCGTCCGGAATCTTTTGCTCGGAAAATAATGATAATATTAGAGGCGTCCACTTTTTATTATATGGCAAATCGGAAGGGGGTATCTCTTTTTGATAGAAATTACTTATATCGGCTATCTTTTCAATCTCTTCATTTGTATTGATAATTGTTATTTTTATACTATTCTGTTTTCCGTCGTTTTTACAAAGAAGCATACAAACGGTTGTTATTGCCTCCGGAAAAATCTCTTTTTCATTTGAAAATATTACTATCTGTTTTAAAAAATTGTTATCAAGGAGAAATTTTTTGATTTGTTTTCCATAACCCGCATTGAAAAATTCAAATGGCATAATATATGCCAAATTACCGTTTACTTTAAGTTCTTTTAAAGACTTAAGTAAAAACACAGATGAAATATTTACGTATCCCACAAGTTTTTTGCCGATTTTCTTTTCAATCTTCGGCAATATTTGATGACGGTTAAGAAATTTTTGAAATCGCATATACGGCGGATTACAAATAATACCGTCAAAAAAACCTGCTTCCGTTTGGAGATAATCTTGATTATTAACTCTACAATTAAAATTGTTCGCGTGATAGTTAAAAAAATTTATAATACGATTATCTATCTCATATCCCGAAAAAAAAATCTGACTGTTCGGTTTTATCTTTATTGTTTCATCGTAAAAAACGCCTAATCCAAAGGCAGGATCTAATATTGTTTTCGGATTATCTCTTAAAACCCATTTCACCATAAGACGAGCTACTGAAGACGGCGTAAAAAATTGGCCGTAATTTTTTCTGTAATTAAGCGGCGTTTCTTTTATATATTTCGATTCAAGCATTGATTACATCTTTTATAAATATTTCATTATCAAGATACCCTTTGCCTCCTTCAAAAGTTACATAAAACAACAGTCGCCCTCTATCTAACTCTTTCATCGCGGATTTATGTTTGGGCATATCTATTTTTCCAAGCGCCTCTTTGCCGATTTGCACATTTATCTTTATTGTTGTTTTTCTCTGATTTTTAATATCCCGTTCTATTGAAAAAGTATTGCCATCGTTGTTATCATTCGAAACCAAAGTTAAAATATCTTTAAATAATATTATATATGCTTTGTCAAAAAATACCTGCAGATAAAAATGTTTAACATTATAGTGCTGTATCCATCTGTTCACGAGGGCAATATCTTCCATTTTCGGCGTAATACTTAAATAATCTCGTTTATGTAATATCTTTATATTTTCTTTTATATTTTTTAATAGTGTTGTCAACTCTCTTAATTCTTTTGTTAATGACCAAGAAGGACTTCGAAAATCCAATTCTTTAAAAGTGTCGTTATGAGCGTTTAATATAAGATTGTAGATAATTTCATTTTTGCGTTCTAATAAAGCGCCAAGATGGCTACCGATAATAGCTTTTTTAATTTCAATACATTTTTCAATAGCCATTCGCTGTCTTTTTTTCATAAATGCGGCATATTTATTCGATAGAAATGAGCTTGATCTAACCTCAAGCGCGGCAACCGCTTGCCTTATATGGTTGTCATTTTCAACATCAATAATTTTATCCGGAAAATCGCTTACCTTAAATATCAAAATATCCGGTCTTTTACCTATTGTATTAAGTTCTTTTTGATATTCCATATAAAAATCAGCAAACCCTTTGTCGCCGGCGGCTATAGATTCGGATCGTCCATATTCAATAGCGAAATAATCGTTTGAGTATTCATTAATTGCCTTAAAAACAATTTTTTCAGCCCAATCCCCCTGCTCTTTATTTATAAGAAATGCCGAACTTGCCATAGTAGGCGGATGTCCGCTCATTTTAATTTCGGTATCAATTTCCAGCGGCGATTGTTGGATTAAGTTACGAATATCCTCTTTATACATAAATATCCCTTCAAATATTGTGTTACCACTTACACACTATCAGATAAGTTTAACAATAAGGCTACCTCAAATGCTTTCCGCACCAACATGAGATGTTTCTAAAAAATCTAATTTTCCGGCTCTTTTTATTAATAGCGTCATTTTTTTTATTTGTATAACCGTTTATTAACAAAAATTTATTTTTATAGCTTGAAAATTTTGCTATTTTATTATTTAAAACCAAAACAAACAGTTTCTATGAAAGTAAACAAATTTTTAAACGGAAAAATATAAAATGTCAAAGATTAAAGATAACAAGCCTCTTAATTATCAAGGATTTTTAAAAAACATATCCGTAATAATAAGAGGAGGAGGAGACGTAGCATCAGGAGTTGCATACAACCTTTATAAAGCAAAAATAAAGGTTGTGATTTTAGAAATAGATAATCCCCTTGCCGTCCGAAGAAAAGTATCTTTCGCTCAGGCGAAGATAGACAAAAAAACTACTATTGAAGGAGTAACCGCCGTTTTTTCGGATAATTTCAAAAAGGCTGAAAAAATATTATCAGATAATAATATTCCGGTTATAACCGATACATTATCTGCCGCTATTAATTTTTTCAAACCTAATGTAGTAATAGACGCTACGATAGCAAAAAAAAATCTGGGTTTAACAAAAAAGATTGCGCCCCTTGTCATAGCATTGGGACCCGGATTTGAAGCCGGAAAAAATGCGGATATAGTAATAGAAACAAATAGGGGCGAAAGTTTGGGACAAATTGTCCGTAAAGGTTTCGCATCCGCAAACACCGGGATTCCAGCAAATATAATGGGTTATGCAAAAGAAAGAGTATTGCGCTCGCCTAAATCCGGCATAATAAAAAATATCCTTGATATAGGAGATTACGTAAAAAAAGATGATATAATCTGTTATGTGGATAACGCCGAGGTGAAAGCCCCTTTTAACGGAGTAATAAGAGGCTTAATTATGAATAACAGACAGGTTTTTGCAGGCTTAAAAATAGGAGACGTGGATCCCCGATCAGATAAACAAGCCTGTTATACTATTTCGGATAAAGCCCACATAATAGGTAAAGCGTCATTAAAAGCTATTTTTGAAAAACACAAGATATAAACAGAAAAAACAATTAAGGAATTTCTCGCTTCTCTCGAAATGACAGGCTTCTTATTTTTGCCGCATTATTTTGGCGAACCTTTTTTTACGATGTTATTTCGACAAGCGCAACAAGGCGAAATCCCTTAATTGTATGAATCGTAGTTAAAATCTTGATAAAATCCTCTTCTCCTTGAATTCTCTCTTACTTATTTATTGACAAGCTTAACAATTAAAATTAATAAAAATAAAAAAAATTAAATATTAATTTTAATTAATTGAAAGGAAATGCTTAATTATGAAGAAAAAACTATCTTTACTTGCAGGCGCCCTATTTTTTGTAAGCTTTTTTATCTCTGCGGGTCTTTTTGCAGGCTCGACGGTTGAAGACGCAATTAAAATGGAGAATAAAGCTTATACCGAGCATAAAAAAAGCATATGCGAATTTCAGCATAAAAAACATGCCGAAGAACGCGATTTAAAATGCGGCGACTGCCATCATGACGATAAGGGAGCTTCTCTTGATCTGAAAATGGGAGACGATGTGCAAAATTGTATAGCATGCCATAATAAACCCGGAGAAAAACCAAAAGGCAAAAATGCTCCGAAACTTACGCCGGCAGAAAAGCTACAATATCATGCCGAAGCTATGCATGCCAAATGCAAAAAATGCCATAAAGTTTATAATAAAAAGAATAGCACTAAAGCGGCTCCTACCACTTGCACAGGTTGTCATCCTAAAGCCAGCTAAATAAGATAAGGTTAAATAAGGTAATAAAACCCTTGTACAACAAAAAAGTTGTGCAAGGGTTTTATTTTTTTGAATAGTTTACGGCAAGTTTTACCATAGATTCCGCCCAAACCGGATTTCCTGCGGAATGTATATGCGTATATGTTCCGAGAACGTTTTTGTAACAGGCTCCGTCTTTTTTATTAATTAATCCTACCCCTCTTGTCATGTCAAAGGCAAGCGATTCCTCCTCTACGTTACATTTTTCAACTTTTGAATAATGAAACTCATGTCCCTTTATGATCATTCCTTTTTTAAAGTAGGGATTATCTTTTTGAACCTTAATTATAGTATATCCGTGAGCCGCCGGCCTTTTGGAAAAGGAATATTGAATTGGCAAAACTCCGGTCATAGGATATATAGCGTCCTCAATTCTAACCGATTCGCTTAAATACATCAGCCCGCCGCATTCCCCGTAAATAGGCATTCCGGCTTTGGCAAATAGCTTTATCTTATTTTTAAAGCTGTTATTTGCCGCCAAATATGCGGCATGAGTTTCCGGAAAACCTCCTCCTATATAAAGAGCCGATATTTCGTCTGATATGTCGGCGTCTTTTAAAGGGCTTATAAAAACTATATCAGCTCCATAAGCGCAAAGAGCGTCAAGATTCTCCTGGTAATAAAACTGAAAAGCGGAATCTCTTATTATTCCTATTTTATGTTTGGAGGCAACTTTGACGGGATGGGTTTTATGTTCAATGTCGTTATCAATGATTAGTTTGGAAGTATCTTTGGCTATAGCTATAATTTTATCTATATCTATATACTTTTTTACAACGGATAAAACGGATTGAATTGAGCTTTCCGCCCATTCATGTTCCTGCGTAGGCACAAGCCCCATATGGCGTTCCGGAAACGCCTCCTTTTTTAATTTCGGAATTGCGCCGAGCGTCGGAATTTTACAATATTTTTCAATTGATTTCCGAATAATCTGTTCGTGTCTCGCGCCCCCCACTCTGTTTAATATTACCCCTTTTATTTTTAAATTCGGGTCGAACATCAAACAGCCGTAAAGAACAGCGGCTATGGTTCTAGTGGTTTTTGTGCAGTCAAGACATAATATAACCGGCGCATCAAGCAGTTTTGCAAGCCCTGCGGTGCTGGTTGTACCGTCTGTATCAAGTCCGTCAAAAATACCTCTATTGCCTTCGATAATCGCTATATCGGCATTATGACTCTTTGATATGAAAGAATTTTTGATCTGATGATTGGAAATGAGAAAATTATCAAGATTGTAACATGGCTTATCTGCGGCAAGCGCAAGCCATCCGGCGTCAATATAATCCGGACCTTTTTTATATACCGCCACCGATTTGCCGCTCTCTTTTAAAGCTGCGGCTATACCTACAGAAAAAATGGTTTTTCCGGATCCGCCTTTAAGAGCTGCAATAATTATTCTCGGAACAACAAGAGCGCTCTTTTTTTGCAGCTCTTCAGTAAGGTTCATTGATTGTTATTATTAATCTTCATGCTCTGCGGCAGCCTGTTTGCCGGCTCCTTTTTTGCCATACAAAGTGGTGCTTCCGCTTGACCAATACTCAAGAATCTCTTTTTTTACCATATCATTAGCCAAATTTTTAACTGCGCGAGGCTTATCTTCCGGGAAAAGAGCATTAAAATCTTTAAGGTAAAATTTTGATTTTGATTTTGACTTTTTTTCAAGAAACTCAAGAATTTTTTTTTCTCCCGCTTCTGTATCCATTTTATTTATCTCCGTTTATTAAAATATATGAGCTGGAGTTTTTATAAAACTCCAGCTCATAATATATGATTAAAATTTAAACTGTGTAGTTTGTCTCCAAGTATAATATGCAGGATCACGAAAATCGTCAATGAGATGATGCGTAAAATCAATTTCGCATTTATCAAAAAATCTTTCCCATCCAATTCTTTCCGCCCATTCGCCGAGACGTTCGTATTTATTAGCGTCCTTTGCATAAATATCTACGATTTTTTTAATGGTTGCCGTAGTTGTAGGCCATCTTGGAGCTTCATTTGGAATAAAAGCGACAACTACTTTGGAAAACTTAGGAGCGCTGATTCTATTTGAAACTTTACCGCCTACCATAAGAACTATACCGTCTCCTACGTCGTCAGCCAATGGCATAGACGGACACATTGTATAGCAGTTTCCGCAGAACATACATCTTTCATTCTTAACCGCTACGCTCTTTACGGTTTTTCCGTTTGGCAATTCCACTTTCGCGGGTTTGATGGCAGCCGTAGGACATGCTGCGATAGCCAAAGGGATTTCGCACATTTTATCAAGATATTCATGATCTAACATCGGAGGTTTTCTGTGATAGCCCAAAATGGCTATATCGGAGCAGTGAACCGCTCCGCACATATTAAGGCAGCATGCCAAAGATACGCGCAGATGAGCCGGTAGTCTCATGCTTTTGAAATCGTCGAATAAAACGTCCATAGCCGCTTTTACCGGACCTGATGCGTCTGTAGCCGGCGTATGGCAGTGTATCCAACCCTGTGTATGAACTATATTGGTAATTCCTGCGCCTGTTCCGCCTACGGGAAACTTAAAACTTCCGCCTGCAAATTTTCTACTTTCAAGGTCTTGTTTTAAAGCGTTTGCCTTATCAAGACTATCGGTCATAAATTCGATATTGTTTCTGGTTGTAAAACGAAGATGCCCGCCGCAGTGTTTATCCGCTATATCGCACATTTCTCGGATATGGGTTATGCTCATAAGACGAGCGCCCCCGCACCGAACGGTAAATACTTTATCTCCGGTCTCCGATACGTGAACCAAAACTCCGGGCTCAAGAATCTCATGATATTTCCATTTGCCTTTATTAGCTTTGATTATCGGAGGATAAAATTCGTCATATTTTTTGGGTCCGATGTCTGTAATTCTATTTTCCATCGGTTTGTCAGGATTATAGCCTGAAGATATAAATGCCATTTCTATTATCTCCTCTATCTTTGATGGTGTTTTCTGAATTCGTTAATATCGCGCTGCCATCCGCCGTCCACTTCCTCTTCTTTCCAGAAGATATACGGATTGGATCGCGGCTCTTTTACATGCTGAGGCATTGGCTTAATACCGGTAGCTTCAAGCAGTTTCTGGAAGCCCTGTCGTTTTATCAACTCGCCGAGTCTTTCGCGATTTTTGCCTTCTTCCATCCACCAATCCCAGATAGCCTCTATAACCTCTTTTATTTCGTCATAAGGCTCTTCAACCTTAATAAAAGGAACAAGTAGAGATCCCATTTGAGCGCCGTCTAAAATAGGAGCTTTTGCGCCTACAAGAATTGAAACTCCTCTGTCGTTTCCTATTCTTAAAGCCTGAGGCATAACATTAATGCAGTGCATACATCTCGTGCATTCTTTTGTATTGATAGAAAGTTTTCCGCCTTCATAACGCATACACTTGGTAGGACAAAGATCGATAACCTCTTTTACTATATTGAATTTACCCCAGTCCCGTCCGGAATGAGCGCCTGCATTAGGAGGAATTTCTCCACCTACATAAGCGGCTACCGCTTTTTCGTCTATTCTTATATCGTCTTTCCATGTTCCGATAAAAGACATATCCGAACGCGCAATCGAGGCTACGCAGCAGTTGGGGCAGCCGTCGAATTTAAATTTAAATTTGTATGGGAATGCCGGACGATGAAGTTCGTCCTGATATTCCATAGTAAGGTCATAACATAAAGCCTGAGTATCATAGCATGCATACTCGCAGCGAGCCGCTCCGATACAATCGGCAGGAGTTCTTAAGTTGGAGCCTGAACCGCCGAGATCCTGATTCATATCATGAGTTATGGTATGAAAAATTTCTTCCAACTGCGGAGTGGTTGTTCCGAGCAGAACAATATCGCCGGTAGAACCATGCATATTAGTAAGTCCGCTACCTCTTAAATCCCATAAATCGCACAATTCTCTCAAAAATTTTGTATTATAAAATTTGCCGCCCGGCTGATTTATACGCATAGTATGGAAATGAGCAACTCCGGGAAACATCTCCGGTTGATCGCAATATCTTCCGATAACTCCGCCGCCATAGCCGAAAACTCCTACGATGCCTCCATGTTTCCAGTGAGTTCTTCCCTGTTTAAAAGAAAGTTCCATTACTCCCAAAAGGTCGTCGCATACATCCTGAGGAATTTGATACTCCACACCCTTTTCATTTTTTGCTCTTACTTCAGCTTCCTGTTTTAAGTCCGAAACAAAACTGGGCCAAGGACCCGATTCGAGCTGATCTAACAAAGGCGTTGCATGTTTTGCCATTATTTACCTCCCTTTAGATTAATAAAATTACCAATATTTCTTAACGATGAATATTATCTTATTTTAAAATAGGTTTTATTAGAAGTAATCCGATCTGTTGTCAATAAAAAATTTCCAAACCAAGCTATTTTATCCGACGCTTAAAATCAAGAAGGATAAACCTTCATGATTATTTATATCCGCAAAAAAGAAGGAGCGTCAAAATAATAGGGAGATTTATCGCTTGGCTCAAAATAACGGAATAGAACTGCGGCATAAACAAAACTTAATGTCAAAAAGCGCAAGCAAGAAGAAATCTCATAAAACCTGATAATTCTCATTCAAAAATATTAAATTTGAACGTCAAGCATTGCGAGGATTAAAATTGTTATCCGTCGCCAAAATCAAGCAAAAAAAGTTTGTTTCTATAAAAAACCGTTTATATCGGCATAACCAATCCCGAACGCCTCCGACACTCCTTTATAAGTAACCTCCCCTTTTATTATATTTGCTCCGGCTTTTATCTCTTCGTTTTCAATCATAGCTTTTCTCCAGCCTTTATTCGCAATCTCCAAAGCATACGGCAAAGTGGCGTTTGTAAGAGCCATCGTAGAAGTTTTAGCCACGGCTCCGGGCATATTTGCCACGCAGTAATGAAGGATGCCGTCAACCATATAAATAGGATTTGTATGGGTAGTAGGTTTTGAGGTTTCAAAGCAACCGCCCTGATCAATCGATACGTCAATTAGTATGGAACCTTTTTTCATTTGTTTTAACATGTCGCGGGTTATCAGCTTGGGAGCCTTTGCGCCGGGTATAAGAACCCCGCCTATTATCACGTCTGCTTTTTTAAAAAATTTTTCAAAATTAATCGGATCAAACATAAGGGTAAAGCAGTTGGAAGGCATAACGTCGTTTAAATATCTTAAGCGTTCCTGATTTTTATCGAAAATATATACCAAAGCGCCGAGTCCGCAAGCCATTTTTGCGGCGTTTATACCTACGGTTCCGCCTCCGACTATTAACACGGTAGCAGGCTTAACTCCTGGAACGCCGCCAATTAAAACGCCGGAGCCTCCGTAAGAGGTTTCAAGATATTTTGCCGCCTGATGAATTGACATTCTGCCGGCAATTTCGCTCATAGGTTTTAATAAAGGCAAGGAGCCGTCTTTTTTTTGAATTGTTTCGTAAGCAATATTTATAGAACCGTTTTTTATAAGAGCTTGGGTAAGTTTTTTTTCTGCCGCAAGATGTAAAAAAGTAAATACTATTTGGTCTTTTTTGATTAAATCATACTCTTGCGGCAGGGGTTCTTTTACATGCATTATCATATCGGCGCGAGCAAAAACATCTTTTGCCTCAGCTACTATTTCTGCACCGCATTTAATATATTCGGCGTCCTCAAATCCGCTTCCTTTACCCGCATTTTTTTCCGCCAAAATCGTATGCCCGTTTTGTTTCATTAAACCTGCTCCCGCCGGAGTCATAGAAACCCTATTTTCTTTTTCTTTAATCTCTTTTAAAATTCCTATAATCATTTTTGCCTCCTTTTTTTTAAAGCGTCGCATAACCTCTTATTGTATATCTTATCTACATTATACTCAAAATTTAATCCTCAACTTATATTTAATAAGTATGCGATTAAAATTCTCGCATGCCTTAAAAATAAAGGGATTTCTTGATTAGTTAGACAAAAATAGGCTTATAATTTCGGCTGGCGCTTTTATATTTTTTAAGTTGAAGGTCTTAAAAAGGATTGCGGGAAAAAAGATGTTTCTCCTTTTCCGCAACCCTTTTTCAAGCTATGAGTAAATCTCTATAACCGTAATTTAAGTTAAAAAAATTATTTATGGCGATAATTCTATTTGCCTGCAGGCATCGTAGGGCAATTTTTCATCTTTTTCATCATACCCATGCCGGCTTTTTTGCCGCAGCAGCCGCCGCCCATCGAGCGATTATAAAAGGGATGAGGAACGCCCGCCTTTTTTAAGGCTATGCTCACATTTATATTTTTTTGATACAACTTGCTTCTAATAGCGTTAATTTCGGACACAACCTTATCAATATCCTTTTGCGAGGTTCCGTCTTCAAACAACATCGTATCAAGTCTTGCTTTTTTTTCGCTCATTTTAAGTTTTAACGCTGTTATATCTTTTGTGTTATTATCCATAATTTTTTGCACTGCGGTCTGCTTTTCGGACGTCAATGCGGTAAACCAAGGTATTGTTTTATAAGCGCCATTCTGCATCATACCCATACCTTTGCCATGTCCCATGCCCATTTGAGCGAATCCGTTTGCGCCCAATCCTATTATTGCCAATATAATTGAAACTATTAATAACTTTTTCATTGTCTCCTCCTATAAATTAATATTTTATTATTAAAATGTTGTATTATTTTTTGCAAGTTCCCGTATGATCTCCCGAACCGTCCCCCAAACCTTGCCCGGGTCCTAAACCTTGCCCTGTGCCTCCCTGTCCTTTTCCTGCTCCTGCGCCTTGTCCCGCTCCATGTCCGTTGCCGGCGAATCCGTTTGCGCTCAGCCCTATTACCGCCAATACAATTGAAACTATTAATAACCTTTTCATTGTCTCCTCCTTTTCAAGACCCCGCCCAACCTCTTATTTTGCTTGTTTTTTCGCTCTTTGCAAATAAACAAAATCCTTTGTTGCGCGAGAATCTTTTTATAAAAAAACATTTTCATTTCTTAAAAAGCAAAATTGCTATTTACTATTAGGTTTAGCAAATAAAGCGCCAGGTACAAAAATTTGATAAAAATATATGTTTTTTTATGTGAATTTCAACATAAAAACGCCTATGCCTACAGTTTATACTCAAAAAGATAAAAAAATGATAGTTTCCCTTAAAAAAATATCGGGTAAATTTTACGCGCTTTGCATATGCCAAAATTAATATTGAGTAAAAATTACCCGTATATAATTCGGACGTAAAAAAGCCCATTGCATTTCCTTAAAAACAGGAATAAAAAAATAAACAATCCTTATCATATGATTTGATAAGGATAAGAAGCGCTTTTTCTTATTTGTTATTTTGAAAAACGCAACAATAAAAAAAATTATAAAACAGGATAGCATATTATTTGCTAATACCTTATATAAATAATGGTTTCCCGTTATATTCTTAATTTGTTATAATAATTTGCTCCAATTATATTCGAGCGATAGATGTTTAAAGTTTGTTTGCTCCGGCTATATTTTTATTGCAGCCTAAAAAATATTCGGCAGAAATAAAAAATATATAATGTCGAGCTAATTGAAAAATTTCTTTTTTATTTAATAATAAAAAATTTGTATGTTAAAAAAAATTAAAAATAAAAATATAAGCAGTTTAATTCCTCCGTGGATTTTTATAGGATCGGCGGTTATACTTTTGCCAATTTTCTCCTTTATTACTATGAACAATATAAAGGAATACAGAGTAAATTTTAACTATCTTATGTTAGGAAAAGGCGCCGCAATAATAAAAACCTTTGAAGCCGGAACTATGGCGGGAATAGGCGGCATGAATTGGGGGATTCAAGAAAGGCAGACGCTTATGTCGGAAATAGTAAAACAGTCCGATATAGCATATCTTGCCGTAACTGATATAAGCGGAAAAATTATAGCTCATAGCAACCCCGCTTTTATAGGAAAAAAACATATAGATAAAAAGGATATTTTTTCGGATAAAATTAATATTAGAGATTTAAAATGGCGTAAAATTATAACGCAAAAAAACAATAAAATATTTGAAGTATTCAGAGTATTGTCTCCTTCATGCTTTTATCAAAACCGACATAATATAAAGCGGAATAGTTCTTGTGTACCGCCTACTTTGGGTTTTAAGGGAAAAGAAAACTATTTACGTAAACAAATTATATTTGCAGGTTTTGACATATCCGCATTTGAAAAAAGCAGGGCGAATAAAATTCGTTATGCAATCGGCAGAGGCGTTATATTTTTTCTTATCAGTCTATCCGGCATACTATCTCTTTTTATTACTCTCGGTTATCGCAACGCTAACGCTATGCTGAAAAAAGAGATAGCGGAAGCCCGGCGTCTTGCTTCCATAGGAAAGCTTGCAGCCGGAGTAGCCCATGAAATAAGAAATCCTTTAAGCTCAATTAAAGGTTTTGCCACATATTTTAAAGAAAAAAAATTTAATTCGGAAAAGGAACGCAATATTGCCGAAATTATGTCAAACGAGGTGGAAAGGGTAAATAGGGTAGTAGGAGAGCTTCTTGAGTTTTCGGTTCCCGTAAAGCTTTATAAAAATTTGGTCGATATTAAAACTATTGTATTAAACTCCTTAAAACTTATAGAAAATAAAGCCGCAAAAAAATTTATAATCGTTCAAACCGAATTTGAAAAAAATCTTAAAACCGTAAATGCAGATTCGGATAAAATAACGCAGGTTTTATTAAATCTTTATTTAAACGCCATTGACGTATGTAAAAAGGATGATTTGATAAAAATAGCATGCAGAAATCATAAAAAAAGAGACGGAATAGAAATAATAGTATCCGATACCGGCGAAGGTATGGATAAAAAAAATATGCCTCATATTTTTGATCCGTATTTTACCACAAAAGCTTGGGGAAAAGGCATCGGGCTTGCAAACGTTCACAATATAATAGAGACGCATAACGGAAAAATAGAGGTTAAAAGCAAAAAAGGAGAGGGAACGGTATTTACGATTTATCTGCCCGCAAATCTTTAAACAGCAGTAGAGACGTTGCAAGCAACGTCTCTACATAACGTGGGGTTACAAAAACAATAAAAAAGACCAAACTTTGTTGTCTTGTTACTTAATTAATCCCACAATTATTAATGATAATCTATCAATATAATCCGTATTGAATTTTAATTAAGCTACTTTTTGACAGGAAAATTTCTGTTGCCAATATTCAGGTAAAGAATTAATAAAATCAAGAACGCGTCGATTGTTTTTATCATTGTTTAATATATTTATGATTTCTCTAATTAATTGAGTAACTGTGCTGTCCCTATCCCACTCAACCTTTTTGGTTTTACCATTAATTAGTTCTATTCTGATTAATTTTTTATCATTATTATAAGTATAACGAAGCGTAGTTTTAACTATTTTATCATCTATATCTTCCTCAAATACTAAATCTAAATAAAAGAAATCTTTTTTATTTATAATAGTTATTTTTTTATACGGCTTCTGAAAAATATTATCTGCAAGGTCAGATGGCTGAACTCCGTCTACAAGCATTATATTTATTAATTTATCCATTTTTTCTTTTAAAATATCATGGTCTTTCATATCATCCTCCTTAATTCTTCTATAATATTTTTGATATACTCGAATGACAAAGATAAAGTTTCTAATTCTCTTTTATCAACGGGACCAAATTTGTTACGAAGTTTATCATTTATATACCTAACTATTATACCAACGTTAGTCGTATTATTTTGGAGTTTATAAATTAATTTATTAAACTTATCAAATAAATTAGTTGCTATAGGGTCAATTCCCTTTTCTTCAAGAAGCTCTAAAGCCACCTCATCCGACTTTTCTTTTAATATTTTTCTATATTGTGCCCTCGCCATTGCAGGGCGTTTTTCAATAAGCATTTTATTTAATTCTGATGTATTTTTTGATGTTAAATCTTTGCGAATTACTTTCTTTACATCCTCTAATCCCTCTTCACTTAATCCTAATTGGTTTTTAACCTTATTAAATTCAATATCTGTTTTGTCATCAATGTTAGTTCGTGCTTCTTGAAATAATTTGTTAAAATCCATAGCTAAAAGATATGAATCCTCATTCTCAACAAAATAGTCATCAACCTTATCAATAGTTCCATATTCTGTTTTTCTATTTTCATATTCTCGATCTAAAAAAGTATAATCTCTTATATTTATAAGTTTGTTAGCTCGCTCTACTTCTTTTTGAAATTCCATCCACATAGCATCTAATCCGATTTCTTTATGGAATATTACGACAGCGTTGTTATCAATAGCAAAATTAGTTATCTCTTCGTCAGGAATAGCTCGTAATATTCGTCCTACTACCTGAGCAAAAGCGTTTAGGCTTCTATAAGGTCTGAAAATTGAGAGTACGGTTAAATATTTATGATCATATCCTTCCATAAGCATATTTACAGAAACAACCACTTGGCATTCGTTATTATCTATTTGCCTTAAATTTTTTTCTATTAACTCGTTTCTCATACCACTATGAACTAAAACTGTCTTCATGTTTTGTTTTTCATACCATTTACATACATCTTCGGCATGTTTAATGCTGCAAGCTACGGCTAAAATTTTATGCGGAACATTAGGAGATGTTTCTTTGAGTTGTTTTAACTCTGTTATGCTTTGCCTTATAACATCTAAAGAACATTCTTCAGATAAAGCAATTGACTTTTCGATCCATTCTTTATCTTTGAATCCAATCACTTCATCTATAGAAAATTTTTTATCTGGATTTTCTGGCAATGTGAAAAACAAGTCATCACTATTAACATTTTTTTTGCGCAACCATTTTACATATTTATCAGCCATAACCTGCGATAACGGAGTATTATGAATTCGCTCTCCCGGAATTTCTTTCGAATCTCCTCTATAAGGAGTGCCTGTTATATGTAATATTTTAGCATTACTAAAATATTCAAAAACACGTTGCCACGTTTCAGCAGGCGCATGATGGGCTTCATCTACTATAATCATATCAAAAAAATCTGATTTTACTCTCTCTAATAAAGATGATTTTTTACCTTCTTGAAGTTTGTGAACATTAGTTATTACAAAGTTGCATTTTTCAAGATGAGAATCAAGAATATCAGGTTCATATTCTTCTACGACAGGAATATCTTTAGGATTAAATAATACATCACGATTAACCCAAAAATTATCTTCCAAAGGATGTAGTGCTTTTATGACGCTTTTTTTAGTTACTATGCCCGGAGTTATAACTAATACTCTTCCATTTGCCACTCCAAAAGGCGCTATAGAAATAAGACCGCTTTTTCCTGTACCTGTAGGTAAAACAACAAGAGCCTCTCCATTAGGTTTTTTTCTAAAGAATTCTTTAATGTTAATATAAGCTTCAATCTGCGGGGTTCTTAACTTTTCATTACCTTCAATATAAACTACTGTATTTTGAAAATATGACATCTTTTATTTTCCTATATTAATTTATACTATTTTTTAATAGTTTTTCGGTCTTAGTTGCTGACCTATAGTTCTTAATAACTAAACGAATATATTAATCCTTTTTAGCAGAATTAATTTTGAAGTCTTTTTTTAAAAAGAGTATATCTTTTTTTAACCTTGTCGTTATTGATACCTATAGCCATAGCCTTTTTTGAGCCTACTATGGTTACTAATTTTTTGCCTCTTGTTATGGCGGTATAAAGAAGGTTTCTTTGCAACAATATATAATGCTGGGTTAAAATCGGAATTATAACCGCCGGATATTCGGATCCCTGAGATTTATGAACCGATACGGCGTAAGCATGAGTTATTTCGTCTAAATCGGAGAATGAAAATTCTATATCTTTTGCGTCAAAACGTATTAACGCTTTCTGATCCTCTTTATTTATTCTTATGATCCTGCCTATGTCTCCGTTATATACCTTTTTATCGTAATTGTTGGTTATCTGCATAACCTTATCCTGTTCCGCAAAGGTTTTAAACCCTACGGATATTTCGGACTTGTTCGGGTTTAATACCCTTCTTAACTCTTTATTAAGATTTTCGGCTCCGACTACCCCTTTATGCATCGGGGTTAATACCTGTATATCCTCTATAGGATCAAAACCGAAACGTTTTGTTATTCTGTTTGATGCAAGATCAACTATTATTTTTAAAACCTCTTCCGGATCCTCTTTCTCTATAAAATAAAAGTCCGTATCAGGAGAATCGTTTGCATAAAAAGGGGAAAGTCCCTGATTGATTCTATGAGCGTTCACTATAATAGAGCTTTGTTGCGCCTGCCTGAATATCTCTTTTAATTCAACTACGCTTACCGCGCCGGAATCTATAATATCTTTTAAAACATTGCCCGCTCCTACGGAAGGAAGCTGATTTATATCGCCTACCAATATAAAAACCGCATTTTGCGGCGCCGCTTTTAAAAGATGATGCATTAACAGAACGTCTATCATTGAGGCTTCGTCTATTATTAACAGGTCGCACTTTAAAGGATTTTGCAAATTATGCCTGAATTTTTTATCAGCCATATTAAAATCCAAAAGCCTATGTATTGTGGAGGCGGGGTAACCGGTAGTTTCGCTCATTCTTTTTGCCGCCCGCCCTGTAGGCGCGGCAAGAAGTATTTTGACGCTCTCTTGTAAAAATATCTTTATTATGGAGTTTATTATTGTAGTTTTGCCTGTTCCGGGTCCGCCTGTTATTACGAGAACCTTATTTTGAAAAGCAGATTTAACCGCCTCTTTCTGTTTTTCCGCAAGCTTAATGTTTAGCCTGCTCTGAATCCGCTCGATAGCTTTATCGGCGTCTATTTCCGGTAATGATTTTTGAGAATGGATAAGATTTTTTATGCGAAAAGCCGAAGCCGTTTCGCAAACATGATATTTGGCAAGATATACGGCTTTGTTATTTTCGGTCCACTCTTTATCTTCGTTAATATCTTCTACTATAACCTGTTTGCTTAATGTTAGGTTTCCAAGAGCGAATATTATATTATCGGTTGATATATCTAAAATAGATTTGCATTTTTCAAGCAAAAGCGAATAAGGATAATATACGTTTCCCTCCTCTGCGGTCTTGCCTAAAACATATAATATTCCGGCTGTCGCTCTTATTTCGGAATCTTTGGCAATTCCGAGTTTTTCGGCTATGCTGTCCGCTATTACAAAGCCTATTCCGAAAATATCCGAGGCAAGTCTGTAAGGATTTTCCTTTACTATATTTATAGCCGCATTTCCGTAGCGTTTGAAAATCTTTACCGCATATCCGGAACTTACCCCATGGCTTTGAAGAAAAATCATTAAATCCCGAATATCTTTCTGCTCATCCCAAGCCTTTTGAATCATTTTGATTCTTTTGGCGGCTATTCCTTCTATTTGGGTTAAGTTTTCTATATTTTTTTCTATAATCTCAAGAGTGTTTTCCTTAAATTTTTTTACTATTCTTTCAGCCATTACAGGACCTATGCCTTTGATAAGTCCTGATCCGAGATATTTTTTTATGCCATATACGGTAGCGGGAACAGATGTTTTGCAGGCTTTAATACGAAACTGCTCTCCGTACTGAGGATGATTATCCCAATTGCCTTCCATTTCTATTACTTCGCCCGGGGTAGGAGATACAATACTGCCCACTACCGTAATTAATCTTCTTTCTCCGAATATTTTTACCCTTGCGACGGTATAACCGTTTTCTTCGTTATTATAGGTTATTCTTTCTATTTGGGCTTTTATTTTAATCGGAGAATTCATATTATTATAATTTTTTTCCTACCATTACGGCAAGATCGATCATTCTGTTAGCATATCCGGTTTCATTGTCATACCATGAAAGAACCTTTATCAAATTGCCTCCCACATAAGTGCATGGCGCATCTACTATGGAGGATAATTTCACTCCGTTAAAATCAATTGAAACCAAAGGAAGCTCGCTGTATCCGAGTATATTTGCCAAATAACTTTCCGAAGCCTCTTTTAAAGCGACGTTTACCTCTTCTACGGTAATATTTTGCTTTTCTACGGAGACTACAAGATCAACCAAAGATACGTTGGATGTAGGCACTCTTACGGCAAGTCCGGAAAGTTTGCCGGAAAGTTCCGGTAAAACAAGGGCGACCGCTTTTGCCGCGCCGGTAGTTGTCGGTATCATAGAAAGAGCGGCGCCTCTTGCGCGTCTTAAATCTTTATGAGGAGCATCAAGAAGTTTTTGATCTCCGGTATAAGCATGGACCGTAGTCATAAGCCCTGTTTTGATTTTAAATTTATCATTTAACACTTTTGCTACCGGAGCAAGACAGTTTGTAGTGCAGGAAGCGTTTGATATTATATGATGTTTTGCGCTGTCGTATTCGTCGGCATTTACGCCTAACACTATGGTTATATCAGGATCTTTTCCCGGAGCCGAAATTATTACTTTTTTTGCTCCCGCCGCAAGATGTTTTTTTGCGCTTTCTCTATCTCTGAAAAGCCCCGTGCTTTCTGCGGCTATATCTACGCCGAATTCTTTCCATTTAAGCGCTGCTGGGTCTTTAATTGAAGTTACGGCTATTTTTTTGCCGTTTACCTCTATTGCGCCGCTTAACGCCTTTACTTCGGCGTCAAGTCTGCCATGAACCGAATCGTATTTAAGCAGTTGAGCTATTGTTTCCGGCTCCATAAGGTCGTTTATAGCGACTATTTCGGCATCTTTGTTATCCAAAGCGGCTCTTAACATGTTACGCCCGATTCTGCCAAATCCGTTAATTCCTATTTTTATGCTCATTGTTTCCTCCTTGAAAATATCAGCATTATTAGATTGTAAATCTGTTTTTTATAGAAAAATATAGAAGCTTGTTTCTAATTAACGCTTAAAAAAACTTTAATCTTTAGAATTTTCAACCGATTTTAAAAATTAAAACCTTTTTTCAGCCTTAAAAGCAAACAGAAACTATTTTTCTATCTACAAGTTTATAAGCCTATGAGTTTTAAGCCAGTCTTTTTTTTATGTCAAATCAGTTTTTAATAAATAGGAATTTTCGGGAGGGAATATTGGAGGTTCGGGAAATAATAAGCCGTTATAATGAGGTATTTTATATTTTGATATAACCTCATTGTTTAAATTGATTTTGTAAATCCATATCCTCTTTAAATGCAAGGTAAAAAAGATACTCCGGAGCCAAATCAAGCCCTGCGTTCCAAGTTACGGTATTATACTTAATTTGGAAATTTTTAAAATCGTTTTTATTTTTTAATTTTGAAAAAATCGGTCTTTTATCTTCAAATATTATTTTTTCAAGATCGACTTTCCCCTTTTTTCCGTTGTTAAAAATAAGCCGGATTGTATAATCGCCGATATACTCCGCTTTTTTTATTATTAACATAGCAATTCTTTTTTAATAAAAAATATTATAAAATTATCGAATTTTATTTGATTGTAGTTAAGCCTAACTACCCTCCGATTTTATTATATGCCAGCTCAATAAAAGGTTTTGTCTGGTCCAATTCTGATTCCGACGAGATAGCAAATCTTGCGTCGCCTGTGCCCTGATGTCCTGTTTGACTCATATCTTTATAAAATTCAGGCGGGTTTAAAACTTCTGACTCATCTAATTTTAAAAATAAATTAATTAGCTGCCCTTTTATAATCATACAAACAATATTTTGTGAAACTTTATATGCGACATAATATTTTTTAGGAATTTCTTCAATTGAAGTATCTAATTCCATTATAAATTCTCTGATTTTATAAACAATCTCTTTAATATGGTCAGGTTTGCCTTCTATATGTTCATCGAATGTATATATAGCCGTAGCTTTTGTAATCGCCGCTTTTTTTCCTGCTTCAACCATAACCGGATTTTTATTTGACGTCTCGGAACCTGAGATAATTTTTGAAGTATGCAAAACTTCTTCAAAATATAAAATATTATTGGTAAAAAGTCGATATTTCCAAAGTTCGATATTTGCCCCCATAACTTGAACGGCATGCAGATCATATTTTTTATAATTGGGGGCAATACAAATCACTCTAATATCTGACCAATCTATTTTTATCGAATTTCCAAGTTTTTTTTAAACGGCTATCTCAAAATCGCCTTTATGATCTTGCAGCCAATACAGATAGAATAAACTTTGATTTATTAATTCCGAAGATACGACCTTTTTATATTCTATAATAACAGGATTATTATCTTCGGAAAGAGCCAAAGTATCTATTCTTCCATTGTGTTGATTACCCGTAGAAAATTCCGTAGCGACAAAACGACAGTTAAAAACTGTTTTTAAATTTTTTTCTATCAATATCTGTAATTTTTTTTCTAATTCAAAATTTTTTTGTCCTATGGATGACAAATTGTTTTTTGAAATTTCAAAAAGCGGCATTATTTAAACCTCCGATTTAATTATTAATATGAATAATTATACATAACTATATATAAATTAAAAGTCAACCTTTGCGATAACGGGCTATAATTATTATTAATTCCCGTAAAAGTAAAAACAATACCCCTTTTTTTTCTCTTGATTTATCCGCAACTTTATTGTGAATAGCATTAAAACAATAAAGGGATTTCTCGCTTCGCTTGAAATGACAGCAAGCATTTTTTTTGCTTTCTCATTTATACAGGCGGTTTTTTACCATGTCATTTTAGCAAATGAAGCGAGAAAAAATCCATTTACTATGATATAAAAATAAAAAACTCCCATTATTAATAATATTCAATCAAAAGAAAGGTAAAAATATTATGGAAAGAATCGCCGTATATCCGGGATCTTTTGATCCGGTAACTAACGGACATATCGATATAATAGAAAGAGGGCTTGATCTGTTTGACAAAATTATTGTGGCAATACTTTATAATCCGGCAAAAGAATCTATGTTTTCGGTAGAAGAAAGAAAAGAGATGTTACAAGAAAGTCTTGCAGGCTTTAATAATGTTGCGGTTGATAGTTTTAACGGTCTTTTGGTTGATTATGCCAAGATGAAAAATGCAAAAGCAATATTGCGGGGTATGAGAGCGGTTTCGGACTTTGAATATGAATTTCAGCTTGCCCTTATGAACAGAAAGTTAGAAAAAAAAATTCAGACGGTATTTTTAATGACAGGCTTAAGATGGATATTTATAAGCTCCTCTATTATTAAAGACGCCGCAAAATTCGGCGGCGATATAGACGGGCTTGTGCCGGAAACGGTTAAGCGGCATCTTCACAAAAAGTTTAGGCAAGAGGCAAAATAATACGCCTCTTTATTACTTTTGTTTTATTATTACTATTGCCGCTTTTTTATTGTCCAAATAGGTTCTTGCCGCTTTTTTCACATCTTCTAATCTAATTTTGGAATATCCGTCATATATGTTTCGCGCCCAATCTAATCTTTCCGGATAATTAACCGAATCTGATAAAACGGTGTTAAGCCAATACGAATTCTTCTCCAATATGTCTTTTATCGTAGTTAAAATGGGTTTTTTTACGCGTATAAATTCATCTTGAGTTATTCTCCCTGCCGCCAGATCGGCAGCTATCTTCTTTACCGCAGCAACGGTTTTATTTTCATCTCCGGTTTTTATAAAAATTTCGGCTCGCAATACTCCGTAATTTTTATAGGTTTCGCTTGGGTTATTAAAAGCGTAAGAAGAATATGCCAGCCCTTTTTTCTCTCTTATCTCTTCGCGCATTTTTTCGGAGAATAAAGCCGCAAGCAGATTTAAAACTCTGGTTCTTTTTATGTCGTAAAAATCATCCGTAGGATATGCAGCCGTTACTATTGCCTTTGGTATATCGGTTTCTATTTCAAACTTTTTTCTATCGCCTGTAGGAAATCTCGGCGCCTTTAAAAGTTGTTTCTCTTTTTTTATTTCGCGAGCGGGCAAGCCTCCGAGGTATAAGGAGGCGTTATCTATTACCCAGTCTATATTAAAATCTCCGGTTATTGATATTTCTATAGCGCTGTTTTGAATAATAGGCTCAAGCCATGCTTTTATGTCCGCAAGGCTTATTTTTTTTATATCTTCATAAGAAGGAAAACCGAATCTGGCGTCTCCGCCCGCAAGGAATTTCTCAAGATAAAGCGCTTTCCCTCCTTCTATGTTGTGGATTAAAGCCTCATGCTCTTGCCTAATATCTTCGAGCGCTCTTTTGTATGCGTTTTCCCTATATCCGGTATCCGTTAAAAAGGTATAAAGCAATTGAAAAAGCAGTTCCGTTTCTTCAGGAATGCTGGCTCCGGAATATGTAAAACTTCCTTCGGCTATCCCAAATCCTATGGAGGTATGTTTGCCTGCAAGCGCTTCGGATAATTGATCGTTTGTAAAAACGCCTGTTCCGCTTTCGTTTATAACGTCAAAGGTAATGGCGGAAATTCCGGGAAAGTTCGCAGGCTCGGCTGACTTCCCGCCGCCGAAACTTGCCGAAAAAAGAATTTTATTATCGTCAAAGTCTGTTTTCTTTAAATTGAGTCTTACTCCGTTTTCAAAATCAACATATATTATTCCCAAATCTTCTATATCTGTCTGCTTTACTATTTTTCCGGGTTTAACAGGCGGATCTAGATACGGAAACAAGACTTCATCCTTTTTTTCCGGTTCTTCCACCGGCATTTCCAAACTTTGATAATAAACCTCTTTAATAATCTCTTCGGGGCTGTCGGCTTCGGTCGGATTAATTAATGTGTCGCCTGTAACCAATAAAAGAATGCCGTCTTCTTTCCAATTATTTAAAAAGGCTTCATAAACCTGTTGCGCAGTCATGCCTGATAAAATGGGATCCGCTATCTCTTTTTTCTGTTTTATAGAGTTATAAACCCTGTCGTTTGATATGGAATATATTATTTTATTTGCCAGTCCCGCGCTTTCAATATTTTGTTCTTGCTTAGCCGCATTTTCAAAAAAAGCGCTTAATTCCTTTTTGACTATATTAATCTCCCCTTCGGAAAATCCGTATAAAAAGGCTTTGCGTAAAACTTGTTCAATCTCCGATAATGTCTCTTTCCATTTGCCGGCAGAAGGAACCGCTTCTATTGAAGCATACTCTATATTTTTAAAATATATGCCTGAATTTATTGATGCGGAGATAAAAGGAGCCTTGCCGCTATCTATCATTTCGTTAATTCTTTTCTCTATTATCATATCCGCGGCTCTTTTTAACAGTTCCTCTTTTCTTAATAGAAGCGAATCTTTTGGAGAGGGGATTGTTCTGATTGTTTCTATGGAAACGTTTGTTTTGCCCGCTTTTTTTTCGTAATGATAAAAAGCTTTCAATTCCTGATGATTTATATCTCCGATATCCGGCAAAGCGCGAGAGGGCGCTCTCGGCTTAATTTGAGAAAATAGCTCTTGCAACCTTTTTTCAACAATATCTTTATCAAAGTCTCCTACTATAACTATTATGCTGTTTTGAGGGGCATACCATGTATCGTAAAACTTTTTTAAAAGTTTTTTATCCGTTTTTTTTATTACATTTTCATCCCCTATGGGAAGCCGTCTTGATATTAAGGAATCCGGCATTTCAAATTTAAGCGTCGAAACGAATGTTCTA
The DNA here is from genome assembly GCA_029939135.1 of Desulfobacterales bacterium. Lineage (GTDB taxonomy): Bacteria > Desulfobacterota > Desulfobacteria > Desulfobacterales > JAFDMD01 > JAFDMD01. Next base: position 2,640 of record JAOZTP010000001.1, on the reverse strand, counting down.
TACGTATCCGAATCCCGCATATTTTTTTCGGATAATATTATTTTTTTCTCTTTTTCTATCTCGGCGGGCAACAAAAGAGCGCCGCAAAGATAATCTTTCAACACTGCAAGCCCTTCGGATATGCTTTTATCGGAACCGTCCGGCAGAAAGATATCATAAACCGTTTTGTTAAAACTGGTATAACCGTTTGCGTCCGGTCCGAATTGCATCCCTATTTTTTGAAAATACTTTACCAACTCTCCGGGCGGAAAATTTTTTGTGCCGTTAAAAAGCATATGCTCCATAAAATGAGCAAGCCCTTGCTCCTCTTCGGTTTCGTTTAAAGAGCCTGCTTTTATATAAAGATGCATCGAAACTCTGTTTCTCGGCTTATCATTCTTTTTTAAAACATATCCCAAACCGTTTTCAAAGTTTCCGAAAGTCAATTCCGGATCAGGGGCAATATCGCTTTGTTCATGCGTCCATGGTATATAAGAATAACTATTCGTCGTTACGCAAGAATTGCATAAGAATATAAGCGCTATAATCGGCAGTATATAAAATGGTATTGATTTTTTACGATTATATAGGCTCGAAAATATGGAGGCGTTTAACATGATTTATCCTTAATATTTTTATGATTTATCATTATTGATTTTATATTTTTTCAATCCATTATAAGCCGGCTTCATATTAATAATAATATCATATAAATCCGCTGGCGATGAATAGGGCGGAACTTTTATATTTTTCGTTTATCTATAGCTTCCATAAAAAAAAATTACAACTTCAAGGATAGAAAAAAAAATTATCAAAAAAACAATCTTTTTAATAAAAAAATAAATAGATTATTTTTCTATGCCGTCTCTTGCTTTAACCCCTTTGCTAAAATAATGCTTAACCTCTTTTGCTTCCGTAACAAGATCCGCTCTTTTTACCAATTCTTGATGCGCTCCTCTTCCGGTTATAACCAACTCTACATCTTCATGCTTGCAATCTATAAGCTTCATAAGACGCTCGATAGAACATATTCCGTAAGCTATGGCTACGTTTATTTCGTCCATTATAATAATGTCGTATTTTTTTGTAGATATAAATTTTTCAATCTCTTCAAGTCCTTTTTCGCATACCTTTATATCTTCGTCGGAAGGGGAACCTTTAATAAGAGCGCCTGTGCCATACTGTTTTATTGTTATAAAATCATTAAGTTTTTTTAATGTATTAACTTCGCTGTAATTACCTTTTTTCATAAACTGAGCTATAAAAACTTTTAAACCAGCGCCTATAGCCCGCATGCTAAGTCCTAAAGCCGCCGTAGTTTTACCTTTGCCGTCTCCCGTATAAACCTGAATGTATCCTGACATAATAGTTTTCACCTCGTAGTTAGAGTTGCTAAAAAAAATTAATCCGACTTTATCATGTATTATGCTTAAAATACAAATTTAAACATAAAAACAATTTCTTTCGTATAAGTTTCCACTTTTTACCTTCAACGGACTTAATCGGTTTGGCTTTCTTTAAAGGTTGTATTGCAACCTCTTTACCGCTCTTTACATCTTGCAATTAAAAACCGCTTTCTCTGTTCCTTTGTCTCTTTTTATATTTGGATTTCAAAGATTCTGCTTGTATCGATTCCGAGTATGTCTATAACTTTTACCATTACTTTGTATTTGCCTTTTTGGTTGTATTGGTGAGGAATGCTTATAAAATCTAACTCTTGCTTTTTTTTAGTTTTAAAGCTTTGCCATTCGTTTTCAAACAGGTAGTTGCCTGTCCATTGTTCTTCGGTTTCGCCTTTGTTGTTTTTAATTTTTATGATTTCTTTTTTGTCTTCGTAATTAAAATCTATAGCCCAATAATCTATCCATTCGCGCCAGCTTTTTGTTAATATTTCGCGTTTTATAATTGAGTTTTTATCTTTTTCTAATTTTATAATTTCTCCGTTTTCTATGATTACTTTACTTCCGGCGCGCATTGTTTGTTCTAACTCTTTTATGTCGTCTTGGGTGTAATGGGTAACAAAGTCGGTTAATTCTATGGTTGCGGTTTTATTTTTTGTTTTAATTTTTGCGTTTAGATATGCTACGTCATAAAATTTTACTTGCCCTTTTTCTACGGCGCGTTTGTCAAATACTTCTTTAGGAATGTTTTTAAGGGTAACGGATACCCCTTTTTCATTTAGCGTTTGTATAAAATGCGGAGTTAAACCCATTTCAAATTCAAATCCTAATACGTCAACTTGGGTATAGAGTTTTTCTTTGCATTCCTCAAATATGGTTTGAAGCAGACTTTGCGTAACAGGCGCTTCTAATGGTCCTATATGAATAAATCTGCCGGCTTTTATTCCGTGAAATATTTTATTGCCGGTAATATGTTTTGCTTTGTATGCTTCTAATATGAGATTAATATAGGTTTCTTTTTTGCTTTTTCTTGCTCCATTGCTGATGTCCTCTATAAAAAACCGGCGCTCGTATTTGCCTAAGTTTAATATTTCAAATGCTCTAAAATCTTTTTCCGCAATTTGTAGTTCTCTTTGGATTCCTATTAATCTTTTTCTTGTAGTGTGTATTGCAAATCTGCCGAGGTCGCAGGCTATCCATTTTCTGCCAAGTTTTTCGGCTACTGCCGGAGTTGTTCCGCTTCCGCAAAAAAAATCGGCAA
>JAOZTP010000044.1:14417-16011 GCA_029939135.1 Desulfobacterales bacterium | reverse complement strand
CCGTTGGAATTCCCGCAAGACAGATATACACTCCGAGATGGGCGCATACGGATAGCAATCATGCATGGGTAGAAGTATGGCTTGATGGCAATTGGTATTATTTAGGAGCATGCGAACCTGATCCTGAGTTGAATATGGGATGGTTCAAGGAGGATGCGCGCAGAACAATGCTTATTTTTTCCGATGTATTTGGCGATTTCGACACTAATGACGAAATTGTGAAAAAAAATGAAAGCTATACGAGAATTAATATATTGAGACATTATGCGGATACGAAACAAATATTTGTAAAAGTGATTGACGATGATAAAAAGCCTGTAAAAAACGCAAAAGTTGATTTTGAGCTTTACAATTACGGCAGATTTTGTCCTATAGCGATGCTGGAAACTGATAAAAAAGGATTGGTAAGCCTTACAACAGGATTTGGAGATATTTTTGTAAGAGCAAGAAAAGATGGAAAAGATGCCTCAAAAAAAATATCAGCGACAAAAGATGCCGATATATTTTTGCTTCAACTTGCGAAAGATTACAAGGGATATTCGGATTCCGATTTAATCTTTTATCCTCCCGTAAAAAAAAGACCTTATCGCTATACTGCGGATGCAAGACTGAAAAAAGATAACGAGATAAGGCTCAAAGAAGAAGATCGGATAAGGGAAGAATATATAAAAACATTTATAGATGAAAATCTTTCTTTTGAAATTGCAGAGAGGCTGGGAACGGATAGAAACGAAACATGGAATTTTCTGGATAAAAGCGAAGGCAACTGGCGGGAAATAAAGGAGTTTATAGAGACTCTGACGCTTGAAAATAAAGAAGCCGCTTACAAATTATTGGAAAATATTTCGGACAAAGATCTGCGCGATATAACAGCTGATATTTTGTACGATCATTTTGATAATACTTTGAAAAAATATGATCGTAACGACTACAAATCAGACGATACTTATTATAAATATATGCTTAATCCGAGAATATATTATGAGAATATAGTCTCATATAGAAAATATTTTCAGAATAAGTTTGCAGATATAGCAAATTTGAAAAGAAGCGAAATAGTGGCGGAGCTTCTTACAAGAACAAAAAAAAATATCAGGACGCAAAAAGAAGTTCATTATAGTGCTTATATTACCCCGACAGGAGTATATGAATTGGGAGTATCCGACAGAGCTTCCCGCAATATTTTTTTTCTGGCTGTTTGCCGAAGCCTCGGCGTTCCTGCAAGATTAGAGAAAATTACCAAAACTCCGCAATATTTCGATTTAGGAAAATGGATAAACATATATCCTAACAAAGATGAGCAAGAACAGCCTGATACAGGTTATTTTTTTCTTGAGTCGAAAGATAAAAACAATGCGCTTCCTTTATATTATCAACATTTTACGGTTGCAAAACTTGATTATGAAACAGGCTTGTACAGAACTCTGGATTACGAATGGAAAGCTTCTCTTTCCGATTTTTCCGAAAAATTGAAAGTAGAAACAGGCAGATACAGACTTGTTACGGGAAACAGAAGAAAAGATGGCGTTGTGTTTGTGAAGGTTTTATATTTTACTGTGGAAAAAGATAAAATAATACAAGTTCCTTTTATGCT
>JAOZTP010000044.1:0-14407 GCA_029939135.1 Desulfobacterales bacterium | reverse complement strand
AAGAAGAGGGCGCAAATCAAATAAGTAAGCAAGGGGAATGGCAGCGAGCGGGAGAATAGGAGGTTTTTGAATTTTTTTTATAACCGGATATTTGATATAACTATTTATATTAAATATCCGGTTTTTCATTTTGGATAAGAAGCAAAAAAATATTCGTCAAAAAGATACGATAAAAATAAGAAGTTTCTCCTGTTGAGCGAAGCGAAAAATTCCTTTATTATTTCCTTTGGAAAAATAATTGCTTTGACCAAATAAAAAATATCAAGGAAATAAAGAGGCATTAGCTATTTTTGAAGCGTTAAAAAAAGATAGATTTTTATAAAAAATATTAATTAACAAGAAGGAGGCGTAATGTTTAAAAGTATCAATTTCAATCGATTGGTTTCAATGTTATTTTTTATTATTACGGCATTATATATAAATTGTTCGGCAGTTGCAAATGCCGATTGCGTCGTAAAAGAAAAGTGGTTAAATAAGAACTACGATTATAAGGTTAAGTATCGTGATATTAATAATATATCTACCGATTTTTTGCAGCTTGTTTATTCTAACTCCTCCATTTTTTGCAGCTATCAGGAGAGGATAGGAAGAATTTATGATTTTTATTTTCAATGCTTATCGCCAAACAAGTTCGAATGGGTAATTCACGGACTTTGGGGAGAATCCGAAACAGCATACATTAAGGGTATTACAGATAAACATCCCCGTTCTTGTCAGGGAAATTTAGAGCCATTGCCTCTTGACGTAATAAAACCGTATTTATGTATGAGTCCGGGAACAAAACTTTTGCAAGGAGAGTGGGAAAAACATGGCGCTTGCGATTTCGATACGGCTGAAGAATATTTTGCAAAAATGCTTGAACTGTATAATAGATTTAAAACTCCGCCGGTTAAACTGAATGCAAGACAAGCGGTTATTTGGATGAAAAGAAATAATTCAGAACTGAAAAATAAATGGCTGTATCGAACAGGTAGTGAGTTTGGTGTTTGTTTTGATACCGATTTCAATACGATCTCTTGTCCGAAACGGAGTAATTAATGATATAAGCCGGATAAAAATTTTGGAGTCTGTTTTCTATAATAGGTTAGCCTATCGGAATTTAAAATCTCTTTTTGAATTCTGTATCGGAGGCTTAAAAAAATATTTGAAAATAAACGTCGTAATAAGGATTATATATAATATTTGTCATGATGTGGGCTAAATATAAGAATTGACTTACTTTAAAAAATTGATAATGTGTTTTTTATTATAATATAAAAATATATATACAAAATAGCCATTCATTAGCGGTATTGGTAATTTGCCTCTAACTCGTAAGCTATTCTGATTTTATGGAGAGACTTATGTCATTGTTACATAGGATAAAGAAACTGATAAGGCGGCGAATCAGATTCTTATATCCGTCTTTTGAAGAAAGAATAGCCCCGTTAGTATCAAGTCAGGCAAACGATATTATTGACTTGCACAACAGTCGTAAAAGCGGAAAAGCCTTGTTTATAGATATGGGAAGCAATTTAGGGCAGGGTTTTCGTTTTTTTCTCAGTACTATAACCCTGATATATTTGATTATCGGTTAATTGAAGCAAACCCATTCTGTATTGATCAATTAAAAAGCAATATTTCGAAATTATATAAGGATCGTTCATGGAATGGGAGTTGGGAAATTATAAATGTGGCGATCTCCAATAAAAATGGCGTTTTGAAACTTTATGGTCTTGTAGAAGACAAGCGAGGGAAAGTTTCAAACGGAGCGTCTGTGATCAAAGATCACAATTCTGCATTCTACGAATCTAATGAGAATAAAGCGCTGGAAGTGAAGTCGGTAAAAGCATCCGATCTTATCAAGGACGCTTCTCAAAAATATTCTACGATAGTAGTGAAAATGGATATTGAAGCCTCCGAGTATGATGCTTTGGAAGATTTAATTGACTCCGGATATATTAACAAAATCGCTCATATTTATGTTGAGTGGCATTCACAATATTTTTCAGCCGAAAAAATAGGCGACCTAATTATTCGTGAAAATAAAATCAAAACTTGCTTGGCTGGCAAGCAGACAGACTGGCATTGAAATCATACTTGTATGCGCTCAATAAAAGCGCGACTGTTGAGCGACGTTATAGGCTTTGAAATAAAAGCCTATCTACAGATTTAATTTCTCCGTCTCTGATTATATTGCATAGGAAGTTATGTCATAAATTAGAACCCTGCCGATAATTTTTTATAACCCGATATTTAATATGATTATTTATATTGACCGCCCTGTTATATGACGTCATTTTAGCTGGATAAGAGGGGGGTTGATTTTTTTTAACTTTTTGTCAAATTATAAATTTATGTTATATTCTATAGTTACAAAAGGAGAAAAATAATGGATTATTATAAAATGACGGCGCCTTGCGGATTGGATTGTTTTAACTGTCCGATGTATTTGGCAAGTGAAAATAAGGAATTACGAGCCGAAATATCTAAAAAATATGGGCTTCCTATCAAATTGGCAGCATGCAAAGGATGCAGAAATTCGGGAGGTCAAATCGATTTTTTGGGTATGACCCAACCGTGTAATGTTTATAAATGTATTACGAAAAAAGGAATTGATTTTTGTAGCGATTGTAAAAATTTCCCCTGCGATCATCTTCATCCGTATGCGGATAAGGCGTCCGAGGTTCCGCATAATACAAAAGTCTTTAATTTGTGCTTGATTAAAAAAATGGGGTTAGAAACTTGGGCAAAAGATAAGGCAAAAGATGTTAAAGATACCTACTTTACTAAAGAATGGGTGCTTTAAGAGAAAGTTGCGGTGCGCTTTGAAGATGGCAGCGGAGTTTTTAAGGATATTGATTTTTTTTGAACTGTTCGGTAAACGCCGAGTTAGGCACTTTAACATAGCAAAATAATATTGATATTGCGCCCGAAACGCTTTATTCAAAGGCTACGGGAGAGCCGCTGCCGGAATGGGCGGAATTGTAGCAGGGCAAAGTTTGACCTTTTTTTGCTATGTGTTATCTGCTTTTTATAGCTAACTGAGATTTTTAATGCTCTCAAAATTTAAAAAATGACAATGCGTTTTTTACCTACTAATAATAATTATAGATAAGTTGATATACAGAAACAGTATGTTTTATATTTAGATTTCAACAAGGGATTTATGTATGGCAGACAGGCAATACCGGCAGGTGTGAGAAGAAAGGTTCTCGTGGAAGCTGGGCATCGTTGTGCAATTCAGGTTTGTCGTAAATCTGCTAATGTTGAAGTTCATCATATAACTCCATGGGCAAAATGCCAAGAACATAGACATGAGAATTTAATCGTTCTTTGTCCTAATTGTCATAAATTGGCAGATGGTGGAATTATAGATAGAAAGGCGTTAGAAAAATATAAAAAAATATGTCAAAATATAGCTAACCCGTCAGCAAGACATTATGAAGAGAGTGTAAAAACATTTATTAAATTTGATCCTAATACAGTCACTAGAATTTTAGATGCAAAAAATGTAGCGGGTTTTACAGACTGTGGAATATTGGACTTTTCTATTCATTTTGAAGAACCGTTTGAAGATCAAACATATGTTGTAAACGCGCTTGGAGATGGAACAGTAAATTTTCGGGTGGCTAACAAAACTGAAGCGTCAATCCGTATCCAATTTGATGAACCTTGCCCTAATATTGTGAGATTAGAATTTAAATATTAATGAAACCTAATAGAATTATTGAGAGGATGCATTGTCCGTTGTTTTCACTGCACTCCAACTCCTATTTGTAGCTTATTTTGCGTTACAGGCTATATATAACACTCAATCTATCTATCGCCAGTGGTATTACATACATAATAAGTTGTGTAGGCAATTAAGCCCATGTTTTTTTACAACTCAATACTTATTTATATTGAATATCTGGTTTTTTTTTCATATATACTCCGATTATGATTATTCCTATAATACTTGCAGGCGGTTCGGGCAAAAGATTATGGCCTCTTTCAAGAGCAAACTTTCCGAAACAGATAATACCTTTTGATAATAAGAAGAAAACCCTTTTTCAAGATACGGTATTACGATTAAAAAAAAGCGAAAGAATAAACAGCGCTCCTATAGTCTTATGTAATAATAGTCAGAGATTTTTTATTCAAGAGCAGTTAGAAGCGATAAATGTATGCGCGGAATCTATAATTTTAGAGCCATGTTCAAAAAATACGGCTCCGGCGATAGCAACCGCCGCTCATAAAGCGTTTCAAATTGCGGAGGATCCTATTCTTCTTATTATCCCTTCAGACCATTATATTCAAAATATCAACGCTTTTTATGAAGCTATTGCCATAGGAGAATTTTATGCCGATGCAGGTTATATGACAACATTGGGCAGTATTCCTTCCAATCCTGCAACCTCTTTCGGTTATATTAAAAAAGGGGAGGCGCTTTTTAATCATATTCCTTTTATAAAAGATAGCGGGCAAGCGGCTTTAATATCCTCTTTTATTGAAAAGCCGGATAGCGCTTCTGCAAAAAAATATATAAAATCCGGTAACTATCTTTGGAATCTCGGCATTTTTATGTTTAAGGCTTCGATTATTAAAGAGGAATTAAATAAATTTGTCCCGCAAATCTATTATTTTGCGTTTAAAGCTGTTGAAAAAGGTTATTATGATCTGGGTTTTTTTAGGATAGATAAAGATTTATATTCTCAATGCCCTAATATTTCTATAGATTATGCGGTTATGGAAAAAACCGACAAAGGCGCGGTAGTAACCCTTGATTCCGTATGGAACGATATCGGAACATGGGATAATATGTGGCGTTTTGCGAAAAAAGATGAAAACGGCAACGCTACAAATGGGGACGCTTTGCTTATGGATGTGAAAAAATCTTATATACATTCTACTCGGCGTCTTATTGCGGCTTACGGGGTAGAGGATATAATTGCGGTTGAAACGTCAGACGCCGTATTAATTGCCAAAAGAGGCGCTTCCGACAATATAAAAAATATTGTAGATCGCATGGGCGCTTTGAAAAGAGAGGAGACGTTTTTTCATAAAAAGGTCTATAGACCATGGGGAATGTATGAGATTATCGATTCCGGCGAAAAATTTTTGGTAAAAAAAATAGTCGTAAATCCGAATTTTGCTCTTTCGTTGCAACAGCATAACCATAGAGCGGAGCATTGGGTTATAGTAAAAGGGGAGGCGATTGTAACCCGAGGCGAAGAAGAATTTAGTATAAAAGAGAACGAGTCGGCATATATACCCGCCAGAGTGATTCATAGTTTAAAAAACCTTCAAAAAACCCCGTTGGAAATAATAGAAATTCAGTCCGGCGAATATATAGGAGAGGATGATATTATAAGATTTGAAGATAAATACGGGCGAATAACAAAATGAGATATTTTATTATTCAAAATTCGTTGAATATCGGGGATTCTTCTTCTGTTGTCGGTTCCGAGGCAAACCATATAATAAATGTTTTACGAAAAAAATTGAAAGATAGAATAGGGCTTTTGGATAAAAAAGGTTTTGAATATAAAGCGGTTATAACCAAAATATTAAAAAAAGAGGTTCGAGTAAAGATAATTGATAAAATTTTATCCGAAACCGAATCGAGCATTAAAATAACCGTAGCTATCGCTTTTTTAAAAGAGAAAAAAATCGAAAGACTTATAAAAACTCTTACGGAGCTGGGAATGGTTGATTTCATGCCATTTATATCGAAACGATGCGTAGTTAAGCCGGATAAAGAAAAGATAAAACTTCGCATTATTCGTTGGAAAAAAATTGCGGACGAAGCCCTTAAACAGTGTAAAAGATCGCAAGTTCCTAAAATATATCCGCTGGCATCTTTTGAGGAAATTTTAAATATATCCGAGAAAAAATTGGATAGAAAAATTATATTTTATGAAGAGGAAAAGGATTTTTTTTATAAAGCCGTCCATAATTTATCCGAAACAAATAATTGGTTTATAATAATAGGACCGGAAGGCGGTTTTACTAATGAAGAAATTTTATCGGCAAAAAATAAAGGATTTGCAAGTTGCGGTTTGGGTTCGCGGATACTGCGTTCCGAAACAGCGGCTGTCGCCGCAACTGCAATAATTCAATTTTTATACGGGGATATGAGTAAAAACTTATAAAGCGGTTGGAGACAACTCCGGAAATTTTTTTCCGAAGTTGTCCGTTAGTAGTTGTCTGGCAGTTTTAAGTCTTGATTAGGACAAGATACTGCTGCCGCATGTGCTACAATGGGTAGCATGTGGGAATGTCCGTCTCATAGATAATCACATCCTTGACTATAAAATACATATAAAGTAGGTTCGGCTTGTCAATTTTTTAAAATAGAGAGAATGTAATACTTAATCGCAAAAAATAATGATGAAATTTTTATTTGTAACAAAGCGGTTTGCTTATATTGAAGGCGAAAAAATTTTTAACCGTAAGGATATATGGAGTATTTGGGGGAATAAAAAAAAATTCAATCCGAAAATCCGACAAATTACAAAGTTATAAGTCGAAATTAAAACAGAGGAAAAATAATGAGCGTAATGGAATGGCAATATTTGCTGACTTCCAATAGATTCGGCGATAACAAAGAGACCGGAGTTGACAAATCAGGGCGAACCGATTTTGATAAAGATTGCGATAGAATTACCTTTTCCAGCCCTTTTAGAAGACTCGGCAGAAAAACCCAAGTTCATCCGCTTACCCAAAACGATCATATTCATATCAGATTAACCCACAGTCTTGAAGTTGCAAGCGTAGGCAGAAGCCTCGGCGTTATGTGCGGCAAAAAAATTATAGACGACTTGCCTAAAGGGATATATCCGAGCGATATAGGACAAATATTGCAGGCTGCCTCTCTTGCTCACGATATAGGAAACCCTCCTTTCGGACATGCAGGAGAAGAAGCTATAAGAGCATGGTTTAAGGATTCGGCTAACGCTGATATCCTTGAAGGTTTGACCGAAGAGCAGCGGAAAGATTTTGAAAATTTTGAAGGCAACGCTCAAGGTTTTAGAATTCTTACCCGTCTTGAACACAATGTCGATAAAGGAGGAATGAGATTAACCTGCGCAACTTTAGGCGCTATGTTAAAATATCCTTGGACTTCGTCGGAAATAAAACCAACATCATCGGAAAAAGAAAATGGGAAAAAATTCGGAGCTTTTCAGGCGGAAAAAAATTGTTTAAATGACATAGCCGAAGAGGTTCAATTGATCAAAATAGGCAATAATTTTTATTGCCGTCATCCTCTTGCTCTTTTATTGGAAGCCTCAGACGATATATGCTACAGAATATTAGATTTGGAAGACGCTTACGAAATGAAGATATTATCTTTTGATGAAATTGAAAAAGTATTAAAAGATTTATGCGATCAGGATGATTATAGTTTCTCTTCCGATATTTCAAATAGAAGAAAACTTTCTTTTATCAGAACAAAAGCGATTGGAGGCGCAATTGACGGAGCAGTCGACATATTTGTTAAAAGATATAACGAAATAATGAGAGGAGAATTTAAAGGGAGCATTATAGATGATAAAGATTCCAAAATTAAAAAACCATTAGAGAGCGCATACAAATTGGATACGGATATAGTTTTTAAGGAAAGAAGAAAAATAGAAATTGAAATAGGTTGTTACTCGGTAATAGGCATACTTCTTAACGCTTTTTGTTCCGCTGTAAAAGAGCGGATTTCAGGTAAAAAAATTTCGTTTAAAAGTTCCAGAATTTTGGAAATGATAGAGTTAAAGGACCTAAAAGAAGGGGACGAGCTATACGAATCGCTTTTAAAAGCGACAGATTATTTGTCAGGCATGACAGATAATTATGCAAGCCGTATGGCAAAGCGGATTGCAGGCATGGGGGGATAAAAAAAGAAAAAATGATTGTAATTTTTTAAAAAAAATGATTTAAAGCCAAGTTTGACATTATTTTTATAGAATAGATTTTTATTTGGTTTTTTAAAAAAAATCAGCGAAACAATTTAAGGAGAAAAAATATTATGGGAGACAATATATTTGTGGACGGAGCGGTTGAAATACGAATAGCCGGCGGCGCAATAAGGCTGGATCTGGCTTCTTATTCTTCGGACAAAAAGGATGAAAAGCAAAATCCTGTACTTGAAAAAACGGGACATACTTTACTTATGACTCCGGAGGGTTTTGTTCAGTTATATGCGGCGTTAGAAAAGGTTGCGGCGCGGCTTTCGGACGTTGGGATATTGCGCAAAAAAGAGAAAACCGACAAATAAAAAAAGGCGCGCAATATTATAATAATATTTTTTTATATGGGAAATAGTTATGAGCGCTTCTTCTATTAGGTTATAAAGGATAAGTTGTTTTGGAATACGGATATAGATGTATAGAATGCGGAAAAATATATGACATTACGCCTAATTTAATGCTTTGCCCTGTATGTTCGCAGCGTAAAAAAGAGGACGAGCCTCTTTTAGGAATTTTGGAAGTCCAATATTTTATCAGAGATAAATCTTTTTCTTATGATAAATTTTTGCCTGTTGAAAAAGAATTTTTTCCAAAAATACCGGTAGGAAACACTCCGTTATGGGAGCCTGAAAATTTAAGAAAAAAATTTAACATGCCGAATCTTTTTATAAAAGACGACAGCGCAAATCCTACAGGCTCTTTTAAAGATAGAGCTTCATATATGGTTGCGGCTTTTGCCGCAAAGCATAATATTGCCGATATAACGCTTGCCTCCACCGGAAACGCAGGCTCTTCAATGGCTGGAATAGGAGCCGCGGCAGGTTTGAATATAACCCTGTTTTTGCCAAAGGATGCGCCTCGAGCTAAAATAGTTCAAGCGCTTCAATACGGGGCAAGAGTGATACCCGTTGACGGCAATTATGATGCGGCTTATAAATTGTCTTTACAATATTCAAAGATAAACGGCTCTTTAAACAGAAATACCGCTTATAACCCTATGACTATAGAAGGGAAAAAAACGGTATCTTTTGAAATTTTTACCCAGCTTAAAAAAATGCCGGATTATATATTTGTTCCTACCGGAGACGGATGCATATTATCTGGAGTTTATAAAGGATTTAAAGACCTTGCCAAATATGGTTTTGCCGATAAAATCCCTATAATATACTGCGTTCAGGCAGAAAAAAGCGACGCCATATCGCAAGCTTTTAAAACCGGAAAATTTCAAAAAATAGCTTCCAAAACCATAGCCGATTCCATATCTGTAGATGTTCCGGGAAGCGGTTATCATGCTTTAAAACAATTACAAAAGTATTCCGGCAGATGTATAACCGTTGAAGACCGGGAAATTTTAGAGGCTCAAAAACAGCTTTCCGAAACCGCAGGATTATTTACCGAACCTGCGGGAGCGGCGGCTTTTGCAGGTTTTTTAAAGGTAAAAGAGAATTTGGAAAAAAAGGCTTCAATAGTAATTTTATGCACAGGCAGCGGTCTTAAAGATACCGCGTCGGCGCAAAAAATTATACAATACCCTGATTATGCAATAAAAAATATTGACGAAATAAAAGAACTAACTCACTTGGACAACAAATAATTTTGTTAAGTTACAAGGCATGCAAAAATTTTAAATGCAGGAATACTTGAAGTATTTTAAGGATTAAAATTTGAGCATAACCGGAAAATTGAACAAAATAAGAGGTTGCGCAAAGAAATTGAACTTGAGGAGAAAAATTAATGATAAATCTTGCGGTTAATGAAAAAATAAGAGATGCGAACGCCAAATTTTGCAAGGAAAAAGGAATAACTCTGCCAACTTTTAAAATGATGAGGGATCCTGCTAACAGTGTTCCGAAAAAAATTAAAGAGAAGCTTGGCAAAGTAGGGCTTTGGGATATAAATCCGCTCAATTTATATAGAATAACATGGAAAAATGAGCAGAAAGATATGGGAGGCGGATTTGGCGAGGCAAACCCCCTTCTTTTTCCGTCCGAATTAACAGGATGCAAGGCAAATATTGTCGGATTGTCCGGGCGTTGGTTTCCTACGGGCGCTCATAAGGTAGGGGCTACTTTCGGATGTCTTGTTCCGAAACTTATAACAGGGCAGTTTGATCCGCTTACCACAAAGGCGGTATGGCCTTCTACCGGCAACTTTTGCAGAGGCGGAGCTTATGTGGCTACCCTTTTGGGGTGCAGTTCAATAGCTATTCTGCCGGAAGAAATGTCTCAAGAACGGTTTGAATGGCTTAAAACCATTTCCGGCGAAGTTATTGCCACTCCGGGTTGCGAATCCAACGTAAAAGAGATTTTCGATAAATGCTGGGAGCTTAGGAAAAGCGGAGAAAAACTTGATATATTTAATCAGTTTGAGGAGATGGGAAACCCTTTATGGCATTATAACGTAACAGGACCCGCAATCAAAGAGGTTTTAGAGCAATATGCAAATCCTGACGTTAATTTTTTTGGATCAATTTTTTCCTCCGGTTCCGCAGGAACGCTTGGAGCTGGATACTATCTGAAAAAGTTTTTCCCAAAGGCGAAACTTGCGGCTGCCGAAGCTTTACAATGTCCGACGCTTTTGCATAACGGATACGGCGGACATAGAATTGAAGGAATAGGGGATAAGCATATTCCTTGGGTTCACGACGCTAAAAATGTGGATATGAATATTGCGGTTGACGATGAGCAGACAATCAGATTGGTTCGTCTTTTTAATGAAACAAAGGGGCGTAAAGTCTTAATCGAAAATGGCATATCCGAAGGCTTGGTAAAAAAATTAAACCTGCTTGGAATATCCGGCATAGGAAATTTAATAGCCGCAATAAAATTTGCAAAATACTATGAATTAACCGAAAAAGATTATGTTGTAACGGTTTTAACCGATTCTATGCAACTTTACGATTCTAGAGTAAAAGAGCTTAAAGAGGAAAGAGGCGAATATACCGAACGGAACGCATATAAGGATTTGGAGCTTTTACATAATGTAACTATCGATTATTTAAAAGAGCTTACATACTACGATAAAAAAGCGGTTCATAATCTCAAATATTTTACATGGATAGAACAACAAGGCAGAGAATTGCAAGAATTAAACGATCAGTGGTACGATCATAGCGCCTATTGGAATAAGACGCTTGATCAGGTTGAAGAAATAGACGAATTGATTGTTGAGTTTAATGAACGCATCGGGCTTTAATTTCGACGGATAACTTCGTAGTTTGCCCGTTTGCGGCGTTATGCGAAAATTTTAATTCTCTAAATACTTTAAGTGTTCCTGCGGTTAAAATTCTCGCATGCTTTGCAAACGAACAAACTGCTTTGTTATCAAGCGGAATTACTAACTAATCATATAATAGCGGCAGCCCTTGTAGGCGAGCCGTCCGCATTCTCAAGCTTTAAAGGAAAACAGGAAAATATAAATTGCCGGTTAATAATTTTTTTTAGATTACAAAGATTTTCTATAAGAATAATATCTTTTTTTAAAAAAATATTATGTATCGGCAGTATTTTTGAATCTATAGGGTCAAACGAAATAGCGTCCATACCTGCGCCTTTTAATGAAAAATCGGCAAGAAATTTTGCGGTTTCTTCGGATAATACAGGATAAGACTCAAAATATTTTTTTGTTCCCCAAAAATCTGATATGCCAGTATGTAAAAGTAGAAAATCGCTTTTTTCAATATCGTTTTCAAAAGAGATTATATCTTGAATCTGAATCAAGCCGTTTTTAACGCAGGATACGTCAATACAAAAAGAATCTCCTATAAAATAGTCAAGTCCGAATTTGTCCAAAGATTTGCCGTTTTTAAAAATATGATAAGGCGCGTCTATATGGGTTCCGGTATGGGAGTATAATAAGAGTTTTTTTTCGTTAAAGCCTTTTTTTTAATAGTATTGGCAGAGGATATTTCCGGCGAAATACTACCTGGAAATATCGGAATGCCCGTTGATAATATTCGACTTAAATCGATTATTTCTTTAAAAGGGTTATGATGCGATTTATGTTTCATGTTCCTATTTATTACAACATATTTTCCGGCATAAGAACCGCTACGACTTTGCCTTTGGCGCAGATTTTGCCTTTGGCGGATACGGTTTCGCTTACTATTACTTTGCGATCTGTAATCTCTTCTATTTTTCCTCTTATTTCAAGAGGCGTTTCAATTGGAGTCGGTTTTAAAAAATCTACATGCAAAGATGCGGTTACAAATCTTAAAGCAGGTTTTGTATCCATTTTTCGTCCCTCTTTTTTATACATTGCAGCGGCCGCCGTTCCGGTTCCATGACAGTCTATAAGAGAGGCTATCAATCCGCCGTAAACATAGCCTTTCATTGCGGTATGATAAGGCTTCGGATTAAAAACGGCGTAAGTTTCCTCGTCGTCCCAATAACTTTTAATTTGCAAGCCATGCTCGTTATCTTTTCCGCAGCCGTAGCAACAGCTTACTTCGTCGGGGTAATAATCTTGAAACGCTTTTCGATTCATAATAATGGTTTCCTTTTTATAATTTGTTTTTAATATTTTATCCTTACGGGGCGTCCGGTTAGCTTATTATTTTAAACTAAATTAGAGATTGAATATTTATAAAAAAGTAGTATTGCATAACAAATAATCGCTTTCAAGCGGAAATGAAAAAATCGAAAAATATATAGAAATTTAATTCGGTTTAGGGTAAAAAGGGTTGTTTGCGAGAATAGAACCGAGAAGAGTTGCGGTAAAATGCCCGCTCTTTGAAAGACTTTTTAATGGGTTATGTAATAAAATATAATATATTAATTGATATTGTAAATAAAAAAAGGAAAAAGGTTAGATGGAAAATTTAGATAAAATAGCTCAAGAGGCGATTTCGCTTGCAAAATTATGGCAGAACCGAGCAAACGAGCTTCTTACAAAAGAGGAAAAGGCAATACAAAGTCAGATGTTAAGCCTTCTTACAAACCCTACGGATAAAGTGGCGCTTACAAAGATGATAGATCAAAGCTTCAGGTCGCATGATACGGCAAGAGTCGCGGATCAGATAAATAATATTTTAAAAACCTACGGAACGCCTGATTTTTTTTCAAGAGTGGAAAAACTGTTAGTTCAGATGTTTTTGGGCTTGGGAAGACATTTTCCGCGCTTTACCATACCTAAAATGATAGAAAAGATGCGAGAGTCGAGCAGTAGAGCGATTATACCCGGCGAAAAGGATAAATTGTATGCGCATTTGGCAAAAAGAAAAGAGCAGAACGTAAGGATGAATATTAATCATCTTGGCGAAACTGTGCTTGGAGAGGAGGAGGCAAAAAAGCGCCTTGCCATTTATTTGGCGGACATGAAAGACGCTGCAGTAGAATATATATCGGTAAAGATCTCAACCATATATTCTCAAATTTCCTCTCTTGCGTTTGATCATAGCGTAGAGGTGTTAAAAGAAAGACTTATCCGGCTTTATAAGGTTGCTATGAATAATTTTTTTGTCCGAAAAGACGGAACAAAGGTTCAAAAGTTCGTTAATTTGGATATGGAGGAATACAGAGACCTTGATATTACGGTAGAAGCCTTTATGCAGACGCTTAATCAGAAGGAACTTAAAGAATATTGCGCCGGAATTGTTTTGCAGGCATATTTGCCAGATTCTTACTCTATTCAGAAACAGCTTACCGAATGGGCAAAAAAACGGGTAGCGGACGGGGGAGCGCCTATTAAGATTAGGATAGTAAAAGGAGCTAACATGGAGATGGAACAGACGGAATCTTCTATTAATAACTGGGCGCTTGCAACTTATGATAATAAACCGGATGTTGACGCAAATTATAAAAAAATGGTTATCTACGGGATGAAGCCGGAAAATATAAAGGCGGTTAATCTCGGCATAGCTTCCCATAATCTGTTTGAACTTGCTTATGCTTATAAGCTGGGAATGTATAACGGAGTTAGCGAGTATTTTTATTTTGAGATGCTTGAAGGCATGGCTGATCATGTAAGAAGAGCGCTTGCGGAAAGCGCAAAAGATATGCTTCTTTACGCGCCTGTTGCGGACCAATCCGAATTTATTAACGCCATAGGTTATCTTATACGCAGGCTTGACGAAAATACTTCCGAAGAGAATTTTTTACGCTATTCGTCAAAATTAAAAGTTGATTCGGAAGAATGGAAATTTTTGGAAAAAGGTTTTTTAAATTCCTGTTCTATTTTGGAAAAGGTATCGGATGCTCCTAACAGAATTCAGAATAGAAATACCGAAACTTATGAAAATTGCGGAACCTATTACGAAAAATCGTTTAAAAACGAGGCGGATACCGATTTTTCTTTGCCATGCAACAGAAAATGGGCTGAAGCTATCCGCAACAATTGGAAAAAAAGCGCGGAGGACGCGCCCGTCGAAATACCTTTGGCTATAGCCGGAGAGGATATTTATGAAGACAGGGAGATTAAAAAAATAAACGATTTTTGCAGACTTAAAGAAAATATTACGGTTGCAAATTACAGATACGCAAATGAAG
>JAOZTP010000043.1 GCA_029939135.1 Desulfobacterales bacterium | reverse complement strand
TTTTAAAAACCCTACTTTTATTTAGTATTTTGTTTAATAATGTTTTCACGCTTTATAAACCTCCAAAAAAATAATATTATTTTTCTGTTCTATAAAAAGCTTACAACCTCGTATCATACTTTCAGATATGCCTTGCATCAATTTTTCCATCTTAACTTGATCTCTTAATATAAGATGCCAATTCATATAACTTTCCATAAAACCTATATCTTTTATGTTCGGAATAAAATTTGCAATAAGAAGTCTGCCTCCATCCGCAAGCAAATTAAAAAGTTTAAGCGTAAGTTGCGAGGCTATTTTATCAGGCAAATAATCATAAAGTCCGCCCGCATATATTAAATCAAAATTTTTTAAACTGCATTTTCCCTTTAAAATATCTATTACCGAGTTATTTAAAAGGGTAACGCCGTATTTGCCGTAATCCTTTTTTACAACTTCAAGCGATTTTGCGTCCTGATCTATTCCTGTAAAGCCGCCGATTTCAAAATTTTTAACCGCTTTTGATATTTCCATTTCTCTTAAATGCCCGCAGGCTACGGATAGAATATTAGGCTTATTTCTTATTCCCGCAACCTCGTCAATAAGCCTCGCCTGATATTCTCTTCTGAATCTGACGGCTTGGGAAGCCGAAGCGCTTGAGGTATATTGATAAATTTTTTTGCCTTTATCCGTAATATTATCAAATTTTATAGAGCGATGTTTATAAATCATATCCAGAATAACGGCGTCCCCGCTATAACCTCTCGGTTGACCAAAACATCGTTTTGTAAAAGGGTCTTCAAAAATAATCTCTTTTATAGGATGTTCAAACAAAACCGATTTAACTATATAATCCCATTTCTCTTTTGTAGAATTTACCCTTACTTTTCTTAATCCGTTAAACAATTCTTCCATGCCTTCAAATATATTATCGGATATAACCTTTTCATAAACGGCGTTTAACAAAATTTTAACATCATGCATAATTTACTAAATCTCCTTTTTTATTATTTGTAATTATTATAAAAAACAGAGATATAAACCATTTTTAATAAGAATAATAGCCTATAATATATTGAAAAAATGCCCGTTATTTATGCGCCTATTCCTCCCCCAAATCTTTAAAAAAACCGTCCATCCCTTGCATAATCTTTTCATATTCCGCAATCATCCGCTTAACCGCCTTTTCATCTTCCGCCTGTATATTATTTAAAACTACTACCTCCTCTTTATCCTCTTTTTTATATTTATCAGGCTCCGGCGCTTCCTTTTCATATCGCCATACATGTTTAAGATACTCTTTTCTATCTTCTTTGATTAAGCTTATATAATCGGTAAGTTTTTTTAATTCTTTATTTGTAAAGGCAATTAAATTTTGCTCTTTAAAAACATATTCGGCTTCCGAAATATCTAATAAAAACGCCAAATCGGAGACTTTTATATTTTTTTCTTCCCTTGCGTTTTTCGGAAAATCCTCGTTATAAGCCCCTGTTCTGAATTCGCCTCCAAGAGTTACGGATTTGTTTGATATTTTTTTACCGATATAAATAAGCTCTTCATACTTAAAGCCCAAATGTCTGGCGATTTCGGCTCTAAGCTCTTCGGAAATCATTCTTTTTCCGGTAAAAAAATCGCTTATATAAGTTTTTTCTATGTCAAGAGCTTCCGATATTCTTTTTTGAAACCCTCTCGCTTGTTGTGTCGAATAAAGAACTATCGCAAGCCTGACATATTCTCCTATTTTAGTATATTTTTGCTTTTTCATCCTTATAATTCCCCGCTTAAAAAATTTATAAATAATGTAAAGATAAAATGATTCGCTTTGCTAACAACATGATTATACCTCTACCGTCAAGGGAAATAAACCTTTTTATAACTACGGAATTAAAATATTCAATTGTGATTCGAGATTTTTTTTAATATATTGACTGTAATAAAAATGCAACTTTTTTTTAAGAAAATATTAAAAAAATGGTTTTAGTTAAATATAATAAATATAACAAATCATCCTTTTTTAAAAATTAATAAAAAATATGTTGACAATTATATTTTTAAGGACTATTTAGATACTCAAAAAATGTAACTTTAAAAGCAAGAAACTTTACATTTTGAAAATATGTTTTTTGACATTTTAAACGCTCCTTATTTAACTGCATAACTTAAAAATATAAATAAAGATTATGCGGTTCAATAAAACCATGCAGGCTATAGCGGATTCGGTATTACTACGACGCGAACGAATAGGATAAGGACTAAACGGCTCTACGGTTTTTTTGGCGGACTTGAAACGCCGTTTATGTTAATGCCGAATCCGCTATAGCCTGCATAACCATCCCCTTTGTAAAAGGGGCTTGCAGCTCCTTTTTTTTCTCTTCCAAAAAAAAGGAGCCTCTTCCCTCCGTTCCCCCTCATTTGAGGGGGAACATTTAAAGATACGGATATTGCGTTAATTGGACCCGCCGTTTTTTTATATTAACGGTCATATAGAAAAGAACAATAACAAGCGATTTCATAAAACGAAATAAGTTAATGCCTCGGCGGGTCCAATTAACGCAATATCCGTATCTTTTAAAAGCCGACAACTTGTTTATTGCCTCCTGTTTGTCCGTTTTCAGCCTTGTCTCCGATCCGTCCGAATCATACTTTAATATTTTATCTGCATATTAAACGATTGACTCTAAAATAAATAGACAAGCTTATTAGTTCGTGATAATAAATTCCGATTAGCATAACCTATTATTTTGTCCATTTTCGGCGTTATTTTGCATGCCTTGCAAATGAACAAAGTATCTTATTATGCAATGACAATATTTTAAAACCGTTTTACTTATCTTTTATTTAAAAAAAGGAGGAAAAAAGTGGATTGGTTGAATATAGGACAAACTTTATCCGTTAATGCAAAAAGAATATCTAATAAAACGGCGTTTAAAGACGCCGCCAGAAGTTATACTTATGCGCAGTATAATAAACGGGTTAATAAGCTTTCAAACGCTTTTTTATCGGCGGGGCTTAAAAAAGGGGATAAAGTTGCTACCTTTATGGAAAATAGCATTGAAATAACCGAAGTTTTTTTTGCCGCCGCAAAAACTGGACTGATTATTGTTCCAATAAATTTCAGATTAACCTCCGAAAACGTAGAATTTATAGTAAATAATTCGGACGCAAAGCTTTTTATAGTAGATAAAGAATTTACCGATATAATCGATCCGGTAAAAACGAATTTAACAAACATAGCGGATAAAAATTTTATATCCGCCTTTGGAGATAAAAAAGGTTATACCGAATATGAAACCTTTATAAAAGATATGCCGGATACCGAACCGAATGCAGATATTGTTCGTCCCGAAGATCCGTGGATACTGATTTACACTTCTGGAACTACAGGAAAACCTAAAGGGGTAATTCGATCTCATAAATCGCATATAGCTTTTTATCTTATTAACGCCATAGAATTCGGGTTTAACTCAAATGATATTTGTATGAACGTAATGCCTCTTTCCCATATTAATTCCACTTTTTATACCTTTGCTTTTACCTATATAGGAGGCTCGGCATATATTCATCCGGCAAGGTCTTTTAAGCCCGAGCAAATTTTGCAGATTATAGAAAAAGAAAAAATAACCTTTATATCTCTTATTCCCACTCATTATAACTTAATCTTAAGTTTTCCGAAAAACAAAACCGATTACGACGTTTCTTCCATAAAAAAACTTTTATGCTCTTCCGCTCCGGTTAGAAAAGACACAAAGCTTGCCGTAATGGATTTTTTTAAAGGAGTAGATTTATATGAAGGTTACGGTTCCACCGAAGCGGGAATAGTAACCGTTTTAAAGCCGGAAGATCAGTTAAAAAAACTCGGCTCTATGGGAAAAGAGGTTATAGGAACAGAGCTTGTAAAACTTTTGGACGAAAATGGCAACAAGGTTAAAGTCGGCGAAGTAGGCGAGTTGTATTCAAAAGGCCCTATGCTGTTTGACGAATATTATAAGCTTCCGAAAAAAAACGCCGCATCTTTTAAACAAGGATGGTTTTCCGCAGGAGACATGGCAAAAAAGGATAAAGACGGATTCTTTGAATGCGTTGACAGAAAAGATAATATGATTATAACCGGAGGCGAGCATGTATATCCAAGCGAGGTTGAAGAGGTTGTAGGAAGCTTAAAAGATGTGTTCGACTGCGCATGTATAAGCGTAAAGGATGACAAATGGGGCGAAAAAGTATGCGTTGTAGCAATATTACAAGAAACTGTGGATAAATCCGCAATAAGCGAAGATACAATAAAAGCCCATTGTAAACAAAAACTCGCCGGATATAAATGCCCTAAAAGCGTTATATTTATTAAAGCGGAGGAAATGCCGCGGACTCCTACGGGAAAAATACTTCACAGAAAGTTAAGAAAACGTTTTGATAAATAGATTTTTTTCATAAAAAAGGACGATTATAAAAATAATAAAGAGATTTCTTAATTCGCTAAAAAAAGGAAGTAAGGAGAAATCTGATAACCATTTATTAAAAGGTAAATAATGCCAAAATATTTTATTAATAAAAAATCGGATTCCGATATTGAATCCATTATACACAGGGAAGGTTGTAAATCTCTGAAAGCCGATACCAAAGAGCTTTTGGGGTATTTTTCCAATTATTACGACGCCGTTGAAATTGCAAAGATACGGGGTTATCTGCCCGCCTCGGACTGCGAACATTGCTCTTCCGAGTATTGCTATCGCAAATATGCCAAAAATAAATAATAATTTTAAAAATGCGGAGAGGTGGCCGAGAGGCTGAAGGCGCCGCTCTCGAAAAGCGGTATTCTCAAAAGGAATCGCGGGTTCGAATCCCGCTCTCTCCGCCATTGCAAATTTAATAATAATAGCAATGTCAAAGCGTTAAAAAAAAAATTTCTTTTTTTCCCGCCTTAACCTCTTTTTATCTCTTTTCCAAGATATAGACTTTTTCGAACCGGATAAGTTCCTATTTTTTTCCGCATGTTTTTCAACGCTTAACGTAAAGCTTCCCGGAGTTTTTTTGCTGTCCGCTTTCTTTTCCGCCGCTTTCTTCTCTTTCGGAATTGTAGGATTGATAAATGATTTCGGAGAAATGAAATCTGCGATATATATTTTATCGCCGAATTTATAAAATGTCGCTCCGTTGTCAGTAGCATATTCGGTATTTATGATAAGAAGTTCCGGCTTATTATCCTTTCTTTTTCCTATCATAACGGACTGATCAATATTTGAGGAAAGTATAACCCTGTTGTTTGGGGCGGATATTCCGCGTTCTAAAATATGATTAAGAGATCTGTTTCTAACGCATATATAAAGCAGTTTAGGAGGAGTGAAATCTTTTATAAAATTCGGAAGCGTCTCTCTGTTTTTTGCTCGAATTAAATTATGTTGTATTTCGATCTGCGAATTTTTGATATTTAGAAGTATTTCATTAAATGTTTGCGGACGTATAAAAGGCAAGTTTTTATCTTGAGAAAAAACCTGTATTAATTCTTTGATTTTAACAAATCCGTTATCATCCGGCACAATGCCGAATTCGTCCGGCTTACGGGATAATATATATAATAATAATTTATAAACTTTTTTTATCTTCAGATTTTTCATCCGTATATAATTAAGTTTCAAAGTAAAAATATTGCGGGCTCTCTCTTTATAGCTCCATATTTTATAACGGTTCGGACGAAGGATTTTATTAAAATTAATTTTTCAATCCGATCAATCTGCGGTTCGGATGATTATAAAATTGCTACGGGCAAAAATTACGCCTATAAAAAATCAGGCAATTTCTACAACCTCGTAAGAACGGGCGCCCGCTGGAACCTGTATCCTTACAATATCCCCTTCTTTTTTACCGATAATCGAGGCTCCCAAAGGAGAATTTACCGATATTTTACCGAGATTTATATCAGATTCATCCTGCCCTACAAGTCTATAAATAACCTCGTCTCCGGTATCTATATTTTCTAAAGTAACCTTACACCCGAAAATAATCGTATCTGTGTCTATACCGCTTATGTCTATTATATCCGCATTGGCAAGCTTATATTCAATATCTTGTATTCTGCCTTCAATAAAAGCCTGTTTTTCTTTAGCCGCGGAAAACTCGGCGTTTTCGGAAAGATCGCCATGGGCTCTTGCCTCTTCTATTGCTTTTATATTTCTCGGTCTTTCGACAGATTTTAAATTTTCAAGCTCTTTTTTTAAAGCTTCGTAGCCCTCTCTTGTAATAGGTATTGTTTCCAAATTTCTATTCCTTATTTATATCCTTTTGATGCCCTGTTTTATTTTTTTGGTTTTGAATTTATTTTTAAATAATCTGTTTTTTAAATTTAAAAAAAGTCCCGACAAAATATAAAGAACAGACACAATAAATAATGCTATCTGAGGCAGAGCCGCTATAAAAATTAATATCAGAATTCCGACGGCAAGAATATTAAATTTCATTCTTCCGAAAAAAGCATGTTTTTTTAAACTTTTAAATTTAATTGTGCTAACCATTAAAAAAGCAAGCAAGTATAAGACGGTTAACATAAGCAAAGGATTTGCCGCAAAATTCATTTTATCGGCAAATAAAACAATAGAGGCTGTCATGCCTGCGGCTGCCGGTATCGGAAGTCCCGTAAAAAATTCATTATCCGCAGCTTCGGTATTTGTATTGAATCTTGCAAGCCTTAACGCGCCGCAAGCCATAAACAAAAAAGCCGCAAGCCATCCGAGGCGTCCGAGCGGTTTTAACGCCCACAAATACATAAGCAGCATAGGCGCTATACCGAAAGATACAAGGTCTGCAAGAGAATCGTATTCGATTCCGAACTGCGAAGATGTGTTTGTCGCTCTTGCTATTTTACCGTCTAACAAATCGAAAACTCCTGCTATTAATATCGATACAGCGGCTGTAGTAAATTTTGCTTCTATTGAGGATATAATGGCAAAAAAACCTGCAAAAAGATTAAAAGTAGTAAATATGTTAGGAAGAACATATATGCTTCTTCTTACCTGAGCCTTTTTAAATTTATTTAACTTTCTCATTTTAATTTTCCTAATATGGTTTTACCGGCGGCCACATTCTGTCCGCAAAAAACGATGCCTGCCGCCTGTATATCGGCGGGAAGGTATAAATCGACTCTCGAACCAAAACATATCATACCAAACCTTGCGGAAGTGTCAATAATAGACCCTTGTTTAACGTAACATACAATTCGTCTCGCTATCAACCCCGCTATTTGAATCATAGTGATATTGCGCCCTGATTCAGTCGTGAAATAAACCGCATTATATTCATTTTCAAGGGAAGCTTTATCAAGATGCGCTTTGAAAAATTTGCCCGGATTATATTCTATCTTCGTAATTTTTCCCGCGCATACGGCTCGATTTACATGAACATTGAATACTGACATAAATATACTTATCTTAAAGCATCTTCCATTATAAAAACGGGTATTCTCAACAAAATCCGCAAATATTATTTTACCGTCCGCAGGCGATACTATAGTATCCTCCGAAACTATGCTGGCGCTCCTTTCCGGGTCTCGAAAAAACCAGCATAAAAAAAGGGTTACAAACAAACTTATAAACCCTATGACTCGCCCGCCTATAAACAGCAGAGTCGCCGTAAAAAAAATGCCGATCAAAATAAATGGCAGACCTGTTTTTGCAATGCCTGCAAATGTGTGTTTCCTATCTTTTACTTTTTTCATATCAAAAAATCTATCCTTATTTATAAGATTTCTCATGACGTTATAATCATTTTTTTATATATTAACTTTATTAAATAATTTTGTAAATTTCAAGATTAATATCAAAACAACCCTCTTCTATCGATTACGCTGGAGTTATTGTAAGTTGAGGCAGTTGTTTTTTGGGCGCAGCATAGTTTACGAGCAAAATTTTTACCGATGAATTGAAAAAGCATAAAATAAAAATAAGCATGCGCGGCAAAAAAAGAGCGACAGATAATATTTATATAGAAAGAGTATGGCGGTCATTAAAGTATGAAAATATTTATTCGAAAAATTACGAAACATTAAAAGGGTTTAAAAAGTTATTTTTTACTGTCTCGACTTTTAGGCGCGCTATAATAAGTCGTCAATGCGACTTATTGATAATGGATAACTGTCTATCATTTCCCGGCTTATTACTAATCCCAATCTAATTTTTTTTTAACCGCAGGAATACATAGAGTATTTCGAGGATTAAAAAAAAATCAACGCCGTAAACGGGCAAGCCGAGAAGTTATCCATTGCCTGTTTGCTTTTTTAATTTATAATCGGCTTATTTTGCCTTATATCTGGCTTTATTATATAAATCGGATTAACGTCGTAGATTTTGTCTTTTTTATTTAACAAAAATTTTTCCGCAAGTTTTCCTACATACTTGGCTTTAATTGTATTAAAATCATCCGAAATAAATTTTGCCGATTCCTTAAATATCGATTTTATTTTTTCCTTATATGCAAAAAGTCCGTCCCCTATAAATAAAGCGGGCTCTTTTATATGTTTTGCCATATCCTCTATTGATCCCGCCCGCTCTTTTATTTGAAGGGTTAAAATATTATTCCGATATTTATATCCCGCAAAATATACCTGATTTCTATAAGCGTCTATTACGGGACATATTAATATGTCCGTAATAGGAGTAGCCGCCGCAAGCGCTTTAAGGCTTGTAACGCCTGCCATTTTTATTTGAAGCGCATAAGCAAGCCCTTTTGCAAAAGAAAGCCCTATTCTTACGCCGGTGAAACTTCCCGGACCTGTGCAAACCGATATGCCGGATATATCGGATAACCGAATTTTTGCCTGATGCAAAACTTTTTCGGTTAATGTTAGAATACGCGTAGAATGAGTTGTTTTGCTTGCATCTTTTATTTGCGCAATAACCGAAAAATTTTTCAAAACCGATAAGCTTGCGTTAAAGGTTGTAGTATCAAGCGATAGAGTAAAATAATCTGATTTTTTCAATTTTTTATACGTCAAACGCCGTTTTAAGCGCCTCGTCCATATTTTTAACCGGTATAAACTGTATTTTTTCTTTAACGTTATCCGGAAGTTTCTCGATCTCCTGCTCATTTTTTTTCGGAATAATGATTTTTTTTATTCCTGCGCGCAAACCTCCGAGCGTCTTCTCCTTTAATCCGCCTATAGGAAGCACTCTTCCTCTTAAAGTTATTTCTCCGGTCATAGCGACATCTTTTGAAACTGGCTTTGAACTTAAGGCGGAAATAAGAGCCGTAGCCATAGCGACGCCCGCCGAAGGTCCGTCTTTTGGTATTGCGCCTGCGGGAACATGTATATGAATATCCGTATGTTCAAAAAAATTCTTTTTCAAACCGTAATCTTTTAAATGCGCTCTGGCATAACTTACCGCGGCTCTTGCGGATTCTTCCATAACGTCTCCGAGCTGTCCCGTTGTTATTAATTCGTTTTTGCCCGGAATTAAAGAAACTTCTACATAAAGAACTTCGCCGCCTGTTTGCGTCCATGCAAGCCCTGTAGCCACTCCTACTTGGCTTTCCTCTTTATCCATTTCAGGATAATATTTTGGCAGCCCAAGATAATCTTTTAATACGCTTTCGGTTATAGCTAATGCGCCTTTTTTGCCTTCTACCGTTTTTCTTGCGATTTTTCTAAATATTTTGTTTAGCTGTCTTTCAAGATTTCTTACTCCCGCTTCGGAGGTATAACCGTTTATTATAGCGGATAATGCTTTTGAATTTATGTTTATTTTTCTTCTTTTAAGTCCGCTGTCATCTTTTTGTCTTGGTATAAGATGGCGTTTTGCTATTGCGGTTTTCTCCTCTTCGGTATAGCCGGATAATTCTATTATTTCCATTCTATCAAGAAGCGCCGGAGGTATTGTATCGGTTACGTTTGCGGTAAGTATAAACATTACTTTGGAAAGATCGAAGTTAAGGTTTACATAATGATCGCTAAATTCGGAGTTTTGCTCCGGGTCAAGCGCTTCAAGCAGCGCGGAAGCCGGATCGCCTCGAAAATCGGAGCCTATTTTATCTATTTCATCCATCATAAAAACCGGATTGGAGCTTTTGCATTGTTTTAAACTTTGCAAAACTCTTCCGGGTAAAGAGCCTATATATGTTCTTCTGTGTCCTCTTATTTCAGCCTCGTCTTTTATGCCTCCCAAAGATATGCGGACAAACTTGCGCTTCATAGATTTTGATATTGCCTTGCCCAAAGATGTTTTGCCTACTCCCGGAGGTCCGGTAAAGCATAAGATGGATCCTTTCATGTCCGGATTTAATTTTTTAACGCTAAGATATTCTATAATTCTATCTTTAATCTCCGATAGTCCGTAATGATGTTTATCTAAAATCGCCTTTGATTTTTTTATATCGTAATTATCCTTTGTATATTTGCTCCACGGAAGCTCTACAAGCCAGTCCAGATATGTTCTTACGGTAGAGGCTTCCGAAGATTCCGGATGCATCTGTTCCAAACGCATTAATTGTTTACCCGCCTCTTCCAAGGCATGTTCGGGCATTTTTGCCTTTTTTATCTTTTTTTCGTATTCGATTATCTCTTCATATTTTTCATCCGTTTCCCCAAGCTCTTTGTTTATTGCCCGCACCTGTTCTCTTAAAAAATAATCTCTCTGATTTTTTGTAATTTCGTCTCTAACGTTAGCCTGTATTTTCGCCTGCATTTTGGAAAGAGCAACCTCTTTTGAAAGAAATCGGTTTACCTTTTTAAGACGCTTTATAGGATCTATTATTTCCAAAATCATTTGGCATTCTTCGTTTCTTAACTTTAAATTTGTAGCGACTATATCCGCAAGTTTGCCCGGCTCGGTTATTTTGGCAAGAAGCGCCGCTATTTCTCCGTTCATTTCTCCGTTTATACGAAGAATTTTTTCGCAGTTCTGCCCAACAGTGCGCATAAGAGCCTGACTTGCAATATCTTTCGCCGAAACTTTGGGCTCCTTTATGATTTGGATTTCAACCATAAAAAATTTTCTTTTTTTTCTATATTTTACTATTTGGGCTCTTACAATCCCCCGAACAAGAAGTTTTGTTTGTCCGTTAGGAATTTTAACTACTCGCAGTATTTTGCATACGGTTCCCATAGTAAATATTGCGTCGGCTTTGGGATCGTCTGTTTCGAAATCTTTTTGAGTCGCCAAAAAGATAAAATTATCTTTTGATATTGCTTCGTCCACAGCGTTAACCGATTTGTCTCGTCCTACAAAAAGCGGAAAAAGCATATCTGCAAACACAACTATATCTCTTACCGGAAGCAAAGGCATAACATTGGGTATCTTATCTAAATCCTCTTCGGCAAAGTTTAGTATGGAGTCCGTGTCTGTTATAGATATAGCCATATAATAACCTCCTGGTTTTTTTCTTTTTTCATCTGTTTATTTCTTATATTTATATTTTTGTTATAATGTTTCTTCTCGTTTCGCTCGTTGATGGCAAATTGTCCCGTTAAGTCTGGCATTTCGAGTAAAGCGAGAAATCCCTTTATTATTTTCTTTATATTTTTATAATCATACTTTATTATATTTAAAATTTAATTAAGGTTATTTAATGTTTATAAATAATTTCCTTTAGAAACGAGTTTTATTATAATCTAATCAATATGATTGCAATACTATTTTTTATTTTAGGCGGCTGTATAGGCAGTTTTCTTAATGTCTGTATTTACAGGCTTCCGCAAAACAGGTCAATTGTCGCTCCTCGTTCCTTTTGCCCTCAATGTAAAACTTTTCTTAAATTTTATCATAATATTCCGATAATAAGTTATGTGATTCTTAAAGGCAGATGCTCTTTTTGCAAAAAAAAAGTATCCTTTTTATATATAACGGTAGAATTGATAGCCGGAGTTTTTGCTTTATTATATTTTTTAAGGTTTGGCTTTACGCTAGACTTTGCATTTTTTTTTCTTCTTACAAGTCTGCTTATTATAATATTTTTTATAGATGTTCAATACGGCATAATTCCTAATTCCTTAACCGTTCCTTTTATTTTAATAGGGTTTGCTTTTTCTTTTATTTTAAAAGCTCTTAAGCCTTTTGATTCTTTTTGCGGAATTGTAACGGGAGCGGCGTTTCTTATGCTTATAGCTTGGATTTATAAAGCGGTTGCAAAAAAGGACGGCATAGGCGGAGGCGATATTAAGCTTTTGGCTATGATCGGCGCCTTTATAGGTTTTAAAGGGGTATTATTTACCGTTATTATAGGCTCTTTATCTGGCAGTATTGCCGGAGCGCTTTTTTTTATTTTTATGAAAAAAAAGGATTCGGAACTTTTACGGCGTTTTTTATTGATAACCTCTTTTATGCCAACCAAAGAACAAAATTCGGTTTCGCTTCCTTTTGCCCCTTTTTTATCCGCCGGGGCGGTATTATATATTTTTTTCGGAGAGGTTTTGATTAACTGGTATATAAATTTTTTTGAAAGTTTTGTATAAAACGCTTTTTAAAAAAATAGAGACGTCGCAATGCAACGTCTCTACCGTAAACCAAAAAGGGTTTAAGCTTTTATAAAAAATAAAGGCTCCCGTTTTTTGTATTCGCATTCTATTACGGTTTCTTCAAGTAGTTCCGTAAGACTTTTTGAAATATCCCTTTTTTCCGCATCCAACAGTTTTACAAGGTCATCTAAAGTAAAAACGGTTTTTTCGGTTTTTAAAAAATATTTTATTCTTGTTTTTAAAAATTCTTCCCGTAAAGCTTTTGTAAGGTCTTTGTCATAATCTAATACCTGGGTATGATCGCCTCTGTAAGCCTGCTCGTAAGGCAGTCTTAAGCTTGCCGCTATCATATGTCTTATGAGGCTGTTATATTTTATCATATCGTATATGCAGTTTAATTTCGCCTTGATTGAAGCGGTTTTAGGAATAGGTTCCAGCTTTTCTATGGTTTGAACAAAATGATCGATTATAACCGCAAAATTTTCGGCTCTTTTTATATCGGTATGAGCCAAAGCTATTCTGCGTCTATCGATTCCGCTTATTGTAAAAAGTTTTTTTATTGCGTTTACTCTGCTCCAAGCATGATCTATGCCGTAAGAATGATGACATGCATTAGGATCGCATCCTATTATTATAAGTCCGGGCGCGCCGGAAAGAAACGCTTTTGCAAATATCGAAGGGTCAAGCTGCCCCGCGCATGTAACCGGAATAATATGCGCTCTATGATCGTATTTGATCTCTTTTTTGCCTGCATTATCGGCGGCGGGAGTTCCCGCCCATGCGCATGTAAGCGCTATTACCTGATCTGCTTCCATCTGACTTGCCAAAACCTCAATTCCTCTTTCTTGGCGCTCGCATGTATTATTTTGCAGGGTGATAGCATTATAAGGGCAGGAAGCCGCGCATGTTCCGCCTCCGCTACAGCGCATAGGGTCTATTATTCTTGTTAATGCGCCTCCTTCCGCTTGGGACACGCTTATGGAGCCGTTTTCGCAAAGCTGTTCGCAAAGTCCGCATGCAACGCATTTTTCAGGATCTATGAAGCTTATAACGTCAGGTATTTTAAGATGTTTTAAAGCCGATTCCTTTAACATATCCGAAACTTTGCTTGCCGCTTGTCTGCCTTGAGTTAAAGCGCGGCTTAAATCGCACGGATAAAATGCGCTTCCGGCAACGTAAGTCTCTTTGCATCCTATCATTTCGGGACGAACTTTAGGATCCGCCGAGAATATTAATTCGCCTTTAATATAAGAGGAATTAATAAGTCTAATTGTTTCTGCGGATTTTGGACCTATGTCTCTTTTCGGAGATAATACCGTCCAATCGTAAGATATATCTTTTTCTATGTTTGTTTTCGGATCGCAATAAACAATATATCCTTGTTGAAGTATAGGAGGAGTAATGTCCGAATAAGGCAGCCAAGATATTTTTAATTCTCTGCTTAGTTTTCGCTCCGCCGGAGTTAATGGAATAGGAATTTTATGATTAAACAGTATTGTCGCCTGCGAATTATGGTAGCTTTCTCTGATTCGTTTTGAAATTTTCCAAGCGGATTTAATAGAAAGTTTTGCAAATTCTGGCTGTTCCATTTCATGATCGTTGATTAAAAATACTATTTTTTTGTTTAAAGCTCCGTTTTCATTTATATGTTTTTCAATTTTGTCCATACTGATTACGGAGCCGCTTTTCTCTTTGCATTCGGGCGAAGCGGCTTGAAGATCTCCGTCCAAACAGACTATTATAGCGGAAACCGGATAGATTTTATTTGTCCCTTTTGCAAAATTTTCAACCGCTATTCCATAGCCTCCGGTAATGCCAAAAATATTTTTAATTTTGCCTTCCGTTATAATTTCAGCATTCGGATCATCTTTTATTCTTTTTATTGTATTTTCTATAAATTTATCCTGATCTCTGTCTCCAGGATACTTTTTGCCGATATTTTCAAATGCTTTATCATAGTTGTCCGTAAAATCGGATAGAATACATTTATGACCGTTTGAAAGAAGCTCCGCCGCCGCGGAATATAAAGCGGCTCCTTCTCCCAATATCATAACCCGACCTTCCACGTTTGCGCTGTCTCTTGTTATAGGTTTTAAGGAATTAATATCCGCTACCGCCGATTTTATTAACTTTACGCTTTTTATCGCCTTTAATTCGGGACTAATATCCGATACTGAAGCGACATGCCCTCTGATATTAATAATTTTTATTCTTTTTTTACTAATCGGCGTATCTTTTAATTCGGTCTCGAATTTTTTGAGCATAAGCCTTTCTTCGCAGCCCGCTATAACGATGCGGTTGAAATTATTATCCGCTATCGCCTCTTTTATCTCTTCAATACCCGGCTTTAAACAGGGATAGGGTATTATTTGGCTGCGACAAATTTCGGCGTCCTCCTTTAATTTATTAAGAATTATATTCAAATCTATTTTCAGTTCTATTTTTTGACCGCATTTGCATATAAAAACGCCGGTTTTCGGATTTTTATTCATTTTTTTCTCCTTGTCTAATAAACCGTCGAAATATTTTTTTTGCGCACATTATCGAATATGCTTTCCATTTTACTTGTAGGGCATACCGTAATGCAGCAGCCGCAGGCTACGCATACGTCCGTAGTCGCCATAAAAGGAGCGCCTATTTTTTTAAGGACTCCTCTATCAACTATCGATATTGCGGATAATCCTACTACCTCTTCGCATACTCTTGCGCAAAGTCCGCATAATATGCAGGTTTCGTTCGGATCTTTTATTTCAAATCTTGTGGATGTTACTCCGTATTTTTTTGCCATAGCGGCTATTTCGGAACTTGCGGGAGAGGAGGCAAGAAGCATTTCAAATATCCATCGCCGGATATTTCTTATTTTATCGGTTTCGGTATATACGTTAATTCCTTCCTGCGCCGGATATATGCAGGAGGCTACGGTTTTAGACCAATTCCCCTCTACTATCTCTACCATGCAAAGTCTGCATGCGCCGCTCGGAGCTACCGCCTCATGAAAACAAAGGGTCGGTATCTTGATATTATATTCTCTTGCGGTTTCAAGAATTGTCCATCCTTTCCGCGCCTTAACCTCTTTATCGTTGATTTTAAAACGGATCATTATATTACGCCTCCGTATTTTCCGTAAAAAACGGATATGTTATCCGATTTTTTACGGAAAATATCCTAATTCTATTAGATGAAATTTAATAAACCATTATCGCATTGAATTTGCAGGTTTCCATACATATGCCGCATCTGATACATTTTTCAGCGTCTATTATATGCGGTTCCTTTTTTTCGCCGCTAATACACTGTTGTGGACATTGAGCTTTGCAGCTTCTGCAGCCTATGCAAAGCTTATCGTCTATTTTGTAAGTTATTAACTCTTTGCATACTCCGGCGGGACATTTTTTATCTTCTATATGAGCAAGATATTCCTCTTTAAAATATCTTAAAGTGGTTAATACCGGATTCGGAGCGCTTGTTCCCAAAGCGCATAAAGCTCCGTCTTGAATTGCTTGCGCCAAACTTTCCAAAGCTTCAATATCCTCTTTTGAGCCTATTCCTTTGGAAAAACCCTCTAATATCTCGCGCATTCTTGTAAGTCCGAGTCTGCAAGGTATGCATTTGCCGCAGGATTCCTCTTCTAAAAAACGTAAAAAGTAGAGAGCAATGTCAACCACGCAGTCCCTTTTATCCATTATGATCATTCCGCCGGATC
>JAOZTP010000042.1:651-16155 GCA_029939135.1 Desulfobacterales bacterium | reverse complement strand
AAAAGATATGGCGTCCGCAGATTTTGTAGTGGAAGCCGCAACCGAAAACGAGCAGTTGAAATTCAACATATTTAAAAACCTTGATCAAATAACCCCTCCAAACGCAATACTTTCAACAAACACATCCTCAATACCGATCGGAAGAATAGCCTCGCAAACAAAACGTCCCGAAAAAATTATAGGAATGCACTTTATGAATCCGGTTCCGGTAATGAAACTTGTAGAAGTCATAAGAGGAATCGCCACATCCGAAGAAACATTTAAAACAACATGGGATTTATCCGCAAAATTCGGAAAAACTCCGGCGTTATCAGAAGATTATCCCGGATTTATAGCAAACAGAATACTTATGCCGATGATAAACGAGGCGATTTATACTTTGTATCACGGAGTAGGAACAAAAGAGGCTATAGATACCGTAATGAAACTCGGCATGAATCATCCTATGGGACCATTGGCTTTGGCGGATTTAATAGGGCTTGATACATGTCTTGCAATAATGGAAACATTATACAACGGATTTAAAGATTCTAAATATCGTCCTTGCCCGCTTTTAAGAAAATATGTCGAAGCCGGATGGCTCGGAAGAAAAACCGGAAAAGGATTTTACGATTACAAGTAAGCGGTTATTGTAGAAAGCGAATCTATTTTACGGAAATTAATAAAAGGAGGCGTTATGCCGGGTAAAAAAAAGAATGGAACCGATTCCATAGGAGATATAATAAAAAAAATAAGATCGGAAAAAAATGTTACTTATGAAGAGCTTGCCAACCAAACGGGGCTTTCGGTTTCAAGACTTCAAAAAATAGAAAAAGGGGAGCTAACCCCTTCGGTTGGAACCTTATTGCAACTTTCAAAAGCTTTACAGGCTAATTTTAACAGACCGCCCGATAGAACCAAAACTCCGAATTATTATTATAAGCAATTTCCAACATTTGCCGAAAATACTCATCTAAAAGCTTTTAGCGTTCAGGTAGATCCTAAAAAGGAGCATATAAAAGAGCTTCGATATCGCCATCAGGGAGAGGAATTTGTATATGTATTATCCGGAACCGTAGAGGTAAACGTAGGAGATCATATAAAGAAACTTGGAAAAGGGGAGAGTCTGCATTTTAATTCCGGAGTAAGACACGGCTTGAAAAATGTAGGAGCAACAAAGGCAGATTTGATAGTAGTAATATACGACGCTGAATAAGAGGTGAATATGTTATATAAACTTACCGAAGAACAGGATATGATCTGGACTATGGTCAGAGATTTTTCAAGAGAGGTGGTTGCAGTAAAAGCTGCGGAACGAGATAAAACAAAAGAGTTTCCCATAGATAATCTCAATCAAATGGCGGAGCTCGGACTTATGGGAATGATGGTTCCTCCAGAATACGGCGGCTCAGGCTCGGATACCATATCTTATGTTCTCGCCCTTTCCGAAATCGCATATTCCTGCGCTTCTACCGCCGTAGTAATGTCCGTTCATAATTCAATAGTATGCGAAAGCATATTGAAATACGGAACCGAAGAGCAAAAGAAAAAATTTTTAAAACCGCTTGCGGCAGGCAAATATATAGGAGCATTTGCGCTTACCGAGCCTCAAGCCGGCTCCGATCCCACGTTACAAAAAATGACGGCGGTAAAAGATGGGGACTATTACATACTAAACGGCACAAAACGATTTATAACCACAGGAGAAAACTGCGGGCTTGCAATAGTAACCGCAAAAACGGATAAAAGCCAAAAACATAAAGGAATAAGCGCTTTTTTAGTGGAAAAAGGAACCCCCGGCTTTACAGTCGGCAGAAGAGAAGAAAAACTCGGCTTATGCGCGTCCGATACAACCGATCTTATATTTGAAGATTGCAAGGTTACTGCGGCAAACCTTCTTGGAAAAGAAGGAGCGGGCTTTAAAATATCTATGACAGGGCTTGACGGAGGCAGAATAGGAATAGCCGCTCAGTCCATAGGGGTTGCAAAAGCGGCTTTTGACGCTTCGGTGCAATACGCAAAGGAAAGGGAGCAGTTTGGAAAAAGAATAGCCGATTTTCAGGGGATTCAATGGATTTTCGCGGATATGAAGGTGGATATTGAAGCCGCAAGCCAATTAATGTTTTCCGTGGCAGCCGCAAAAGATAGAGGCGAAAGATATACAACGCAAGCATCCATAGCAAAGCTTTTTGCGTCCGAGATGGTTAATCGGGTTACTGCAAAGGCTATTCAGATATTCGGAGGCTACGGCTTTACAAAGGAGTATCCGGTAGAGCGGTTTTATAGGGATGCTAGAGTCTTTACGATATATGAAGGCACTTCCGAAATACAGCGAGTTGTTATTTCAAGAGATATACTTAAAGACAAGTAAATAAAAAAAAAGCGGGCGGGATAACTTCGTAGTTTGCCCGTTTGCGGCGTTGAAAAAATTTTTTAATCCTCGAAATACTATAAGTATTCCTCCGGTTAAAAATTTTTTTCGCCTTGCAACCGAACAAACTACTTTGTTATCTCGTCCGTTTTTCGGCATAACCTTAAGCGATTTTGCTCTTTGCTAGAAATGACAAACTTCTTATTTTAGATGAACATTTTTTCACCCTGTCATTTCGACGAGCGAGGAGAAGCGAAGAGAAATCCCTTAATTAAGCTTTAAATGTAGGAAAAAAGATAATATTATGAAGGAATTTAAATTTTCAATTACGGCAACGGTTAGGATAAACGATATAAATTACGGAAATCATGTGGGATATCAGAATCATTTTTTATTCTTTCAAGAGGTAAGAATAGCCTACCTTAAGCAGTTTGGTTATACGGAGCTGGATGTTGAAGGCTTCGGACTTATGGCTTCCTCGGCGGAGTGCAGATATAAACTACAGATGTATCACGGCGACATTTTAGAGGTTAAATGCGCTGTAACCAAATTGGCGAACATGTATTTTATAATGGAGTATAGCATAAAAAAAGATGGCGAGATTTGCGCGGAAGGCTCTACAAAAAATTTATGCTACGATTATAGTAAAGATGAGGTTGTAGGTTTGCCGGATGCTTTTGTTAAAAATGTTAAAAAGTTTGAGGGGGTTCGACTTATACTTAACTCATAAAAAAAAACGGGCGGGATAACTTTGTAGTTTGCCCGTTTGCGGCGTTATGCTCAAATTTTAATCCTCGAAATACTGTAAGTATTCCTGCGGTTAAAATTTTCGCAAGCCTTGCAACCGAACAAACTACTTTGTTATCCCGTCCGTTTTTCGGCATAACCTTAAGCGATTTTGCTCTTTGCTCGAAATGACAAACTTCTTATTTTAGATGAACATTTTTTCACCCTGTCATTTCGACGAGCGAGGAGAAGCGAAGAGAAATCCCTTAATTAAGCTTTAAATGTAGGAAAAAAGATAATATTATGAAGGAATTTAAATTTTCAATTACGGCAACGGTTAGGATAAACGATATAAATTACGGAAATCATGTGGGATATCAGAATCATTTTTTATTCTTTCAAGAGGTAAGAATAGCCTACCTTAAGCAGTTTGGTTATACGGAGCTGGATGTTGAAGGCTTCGGACTTATGGCTTCCTCGGCGGAGTGCAGATATAAACTACAGATGTATCACGGCGACATTTTAGAGGTTAAATGCGCTGTAACCAAATTGGCGAACATGTATTTTATAATGGAGTATAGCATAAAAAAAGATGGCGAGATTTGCGCGGAAGGCTCTACAAAAAATTTATGCTACGATTATAGTAAAGATGAGGTTGTAGGTTTGCCGGATGCTTTTGTTAAAAATGTTAAAAAGTTTGAGGGGGTTCGACTTATACTTAACTCATAAAAAAAAACGGACGGGATAACTTCGTAGTTTGCCCGTTTGCGGCGTTGAAAAAAATTTTTTAATCCTCGAAATACTATAAGTATTCCTCCAGTTAAAAATTTTTTTCGCCTTGCAACCGAACAAACTACTTTGTTATCTCGTCCGCTTTTTCAGCATAACAAGCGATTTTTTTTTATTACATTTGTTTTGTTAAGTCGGTTAGTTTTTTAGCATAGCATAGCGTATGGTATTTATTCAAAATATTGTTCTTCCATTTGTTTAAGATCTATATTTAATTCGGGATTTTTATTTGCTATTTCGGTAAGCTTTTCTAAAATTAACTTTTTGTCTTTAGCATATTCTTGAGAACTTTTTGCCATGTCTATATTTGAATCAGGAAAAGTAAATTTATCAGGAGAAATAAATTTCAATCTGCCAAATTCTTCAAACGGCAGCTTATCAGGAGACAATGATATGGATACGCCCTCCCCCAAGGTTGTTAACGGAGTTATACTTCCGTCAGCGATTAGGGGCGGTAATGGAGCAAAAGTTGTCTTTGGATCAAAATCTATTTTCGGGTTGCTTTTGCCCTTCTTATAATTACAGTGCCCAACCCAATTTAGAAAAGTATAAACTAACCAGCACCTCCATCTACTTAACCGGGTTTCCTTTAGCATCTCATATAAAATGACATCGGCTGCGTTTTGACTAATATATCCTTCATAATTAATATCATGTATAAGCCAGCATATCGGCATGTGCCCATATAGGCCATTTTTTTTATATCCGATTTTTGGAATTATAATATTCAATAAATTGGGTCCGCTACGAAAATTAGTTTTATATCCGATAGCTATATTATAAACAAGTTCGTCTAGTTTGTTATAATTAAGTTTATCATTAGGATTCAAACTAACTTTACACTCAATATGCGAGTTTACTTCCCACATACCATATTTCGTTTTTTCATATTCTGAAACAGGGAGAGGGGCGGGGTTATAACTCGGAAATTTATTGATTAAATACATAAATTCTCCTTTTTTTAATATATTTAAAGAAACTATTTTAAACTGGCAAGCTCTCCGCTTAAAACGGCGTTTAACGCTTCCTCTATTTTTTCCGGTTTTGATCCGCCGGCTTGCGCCATGTCCGGTCTTCCGCCTCCGCCTCCGCCGACTATAGCCGCGGTCTCTTTTACTATCTTATCGGCGCTAAAGCGATCTGTAATATCTTTTGTAACTACGGCGATTAACATTACTTTATTGTTGGTTTTGGAAACGCTTGCTAAAACGACTATGCCGGTTTTTATTTTGTCTTTAAATTTATCGGCTATTTCTCTTAATTCGCCGGGGTTTTCCGCTTCCGCCTTTTTTGCGATTATTTTTATTCCGTTTATTTGAACAAAATCATCCATAGAGGTTTCCGCAGATTTAACGGCTATAAGGTTTTTTAATTTTTTATTCTCTTTTTCGTAATTTTTTTGGGCTTCCAAAAGGTTTTGAATTCTTTTAAGCAGGTTTTCAGGCTTATCTTTTAACAGGTTTGCCGCGTTAAAAAGTATTTTTTCGGTTTTTTGGACGTGTAAAAGCGCTTCGTTTCCGGTAACCGCAAATATTCTTCGCACCCCTGATGCAATGGATGTTTCGCTTATTATTTTAAATAGTCCGATAGCTCCGGTATTTTGTATATGGGTTCCTCCGCAAAGCTCTTTTGAAAATGAATCTATTGAAACAATCCGCACAATGTCGCCGTATTTTTCTTCAAAAAGGGCGGTAGCGCCTGTTTTAAATGCGCTTGCGGCGTCCATTTCTTCAATGTTTACCAAAAGATTTTTAATTATTTTTTCGTTTATAATCAGCTCTATTGTTTCTATCTGCTCTTTTTCCACTTGCGAAAAATGGGTAAAGTCAAAACGGAGTCTGGACGCCCCTACATACGATCCCGCTTGTTTTACATGGTTTCCCAAAACTTTTCTTAAGGCATAATGAAGTATATGGGTTGCGGTATGATTTGCGCAGGTTTTTTCTCTTGCATTCTTATTGACCGAAAAAATCGCTTTTACGCCTTTTTCAACTGTTCCTTTGGTTACGATGCCTTTATGGATTATAAGTCCTGCGGGGTCTTTTACGGTATTTTTTATATCTATTTTAATACTCTCGGTTTTATCGGTTATTATTCCAATATCTCCGGCTTGTCCGCCGGATTCCGCATAAAACGGGGTTGTTTTCGCTATTATTTCAATCTCCTCGTTTTTTGACGCGCTTTTTAATTCTTTTCCGTTTTTTATCAAAGATAGAATTTCGGAGGAAAAGGATGTATTATCATAACCTATAAACTCGGTTTTTACGCCTTTTGCAGATAGTTTTTTATATGCTTCGCCCGCTTGACTAAATGAGACTACTGTTTTGGATTTTTTTCTTTGCGATTCCATTTTAAACTCAAAACCGTCAATATCAAGGGATATGTTGGTATCTCGAACAACGTCTTTTATTATATCTACGGGAAAGCCATAAGTGTCATACAGTTTGAAAATGACTTTGCCGGGTATTGTTTCCTCTTTTTTTTCTTTCATTTCCGCAAGGGTATCGTTTAAAAGTTTCAGTCCGTTATCAAGGGTTTCGGAAAATCTAATTTCTTCGGCGCTTATTATTTTTGTTATGAAATCTTTGGCTTTTAAAAGTTCAGGGTATGCCGGCTCCATTATGTTTAAAACTGTTTTTGAGGTTTTATCTAAAAAAGGTTTTATAAGCCCTATGTTTCTTCCGTATCTTATAGCCCTGCGTATTATGCGTCTTAAAACGTATCCTCTCCCTTCGTTTGAGGGGAGGATGCCGTCTCCTATTAAAAATGCTGCGGCTCTACTATGGTCCGCTATTACCTTCATAGCTATGTCCGCTTGGGGATTTTCTCCGATTTTTATGCCTGCAAGCTCCTCCGCTTTTTTAATAATCGGCATTATCAGATCGGTATCATAGTTTGTATTAACATTTTGAATAACCGAGGTTATTCTTTCAAGCCCCATTCCGGTATCTATACTCGGTTTCGGCAATGGGGTAAGTTTTCCGGATTCGTCTTTGTTAAACTGCATAAAAACGAGATTCCATATTTCCAAAAATCTATCGCAATCGCAGCCCGTAGCGCAGTCCGGCTTTTTACATCCGAATTCTTCGCCTCTATCTATGTGTATTTCCGAACAAGGTCCGCATGGTCCGGTATCTCCCATTGACCAAAAGTTATCCTTTTCTCCGAGTCTTACAATACGGTTTTCCGGCGCTCCTATTTTTTTATTCCATATTTCAAAAGCCTCGTCGTCATCTTTGTATATTGAAATAAAAAGTTTATCCGCAGGGAGTTTATAGATGTTTGTAATTAGATCCCATGCATATTCCATAGCTTTTTCCTTAAAATAATCTCCGAAAGAGAAATTTCCGAGCATTTCAAAAAAGGTATGATGCCTTGCGGTATAGCCTACGTTTTCGAGGTCGTTATGCTTGCCTCCGGCTCGGACGCATTTTTGAGAAGTGGCGGCTCTTATATAACCTCTTTTTTCTTCTCCCAAAAATATTCTTTTAAACTGAACCATGCCTGCATTGGTAAATAAAAGAGTCGGATCGTCTGCTGGAATTAAAGAGGAGCTTCTTATTGCTTGATGATTATGTTTTTGAAAAAAATCTAAAAATTGTTTCCGAATTTCATTTCCTGTCATTGCAGCTCCCCTTTTTATTGTTTCATATAAAAAGTTTTTTTTATTCGGTTTTAAGCGTTGTATAACAATTTCAATCCGCCTTAACCTCAAACAAAATAAAACTAATTTATCGGTTGATTATTGAAAAAAACGGTTTTTTCAGTTTGAAACTCAAATAAAAGAATTAGGTTATGCGTCGGTTTTGGCAGGCGGCCATATTTTTTCTCTTATTGCCTGATATATTTTATTGTAAATATCAGGTTCGGACCCAAAAAATTTTTTTACATTTTCTCGTCCCTGCCCTATGCGTTCTCCTGCATAAGAATACCATGAGCCGCTTTTATCTATTATTCCGAGTTCCGTTCCTACATCTAATATATCTCCTGTTTTGGATATTCCTTCTCCGTACATGATATCGAATTCCGCTCTTTTAAAAGGGGGCGCAAGTTTGTTTTTAACCACTTTTACCTTTGTTTTGGTTCCTATAACATTTTCGCCGTCTTTAATGGCGGTTGATTTTCTTATATCAAGCCGTACCGAAGAGTAAAATTTTAAAGCGTTGCCTCCGGTAGTGGTTTCCGGATTGCCGAAATATACTCCGATTTTCATTCTTATTTGATTGATGAATATTACGGTTGTCATTGTTTTGTTGATGGTGGAGGTAAGCTTTCTTAAAGCCTGAGACATAAGCCTCGCCTGAAGCCCCATATGCGAATCTCCCATTTCCCCTTCTATTTCCGCTTTTGGGGTAAGAGCCGCTACCGAATCTATGACTATAATATCTATTGCTCCGCTTCTTACTAACATATCCGCTATCTCTAACGCTTGTTCTCCTGTATCCGGCTGAGAAATAAGAAGCTCGTCGCAATTTATCCCCATGTTTTTGGCATATACGATATCTAATGCATGCTCGGCGTCTATAAAGGCGGCGATTCCTCCCTGTTTTTGGGATTCGGAGACGGCATGCAGCGCAAGGGTTGTTTTGCCGGAAGATTCTGGTCCGAATATTTCGATTACTCTTCCGCGCGGTAAACCTCCCGTTCCCAAAGCTCTATCTAACGCTATCGAACCTGTGGAAATAACAGGAACCCCTATTATCTGTTTGCTGCCAAGTTTCATAATAGCGCCTTTCCCGAACTGGCGTTCTATTTGGGTAACGGCTCTTTCGATTGCTTTGTTTTTATCGGGATTATCGCTTTTCATCATACTTGCTCCTTATTGCTTTCATTTTGGATATTTCCTTTTATAGTCATTTGTAAATAAATTTAGAGGTTCGTTTTATTTCAAAATAATATACAATGAAGTTGAAGAACAACGTATTTAAACCAAAAAAGAGCGTTTTATTCGTTCGCTTTTTCTTGAATTTCCATAAATTGCTTTCTAAATTCAATTGGGTTAGATATTCCCTTTACAGGCGCTTGAGGCGTACCTGCTCCAGAGACAATAACTGAACCGTAATTTAACATTCTCCCCAAGACAGACTGATTAACTTGAACGCTTTCAACTTTATTTAACAGCAATTCAATTGTTCTTCTTTTAACAAAGCCGACCTTAGCGATTAGTTTTTTATTTGTAACTACGAGCTCTGTTGTTTTATATCTAATAAATGCAATTATGAAAAATATTAAACCAATACCTCTAAAATTATCGTTAGGAGATAAAAAAAGGAATATTAACCCAAATATAGTTAATGGCATTAGAGACCAGAAACTTATTTTTGCCGCGTAATTAATTTTTTCTTCCTTACTTAAGACGCTTTCCACATAAGATGACATAATTTTTAACCTTTCAATATGTTAAATGTTTATATAAAAGCAAGCTTGTCGTATTTAAAACGAAAAGTTCTGTTAACAATAATATTATTCTACCACTATAAAGCGTAGAGCTAAAAGCCTTTTTAATCAGATTTTAGCATAACAATCAAAATTTTTTTTATATAATATTTTTTTATCAATTTTTATGGTTGTTTCTAATATCAGACGTTTTTATCAAAGTTTTTGGAATAGTTATTCAAGTCTCTTATAATTTATATTCTTATGATGATTTTTGGATAATAATCATACTTTTTTTATATTAAAAGGTTTTTCCGCAGCAGCTTCCAGGACCGGCGCAGCTGGAAGCCTGACCCGGAGCGGAACCGCAGCATGCGGTATCTTCCGCGCCTGGCATTCTGTTATGCGAGCCGCCGGAAGCCGAAGAATGAGCCGAAAGAAGCTTTTTTAAATTAGAGCTTTTGCAATACCCGCATTTAACCTTATCATTTAATCCGATAGTTATAACTTCGGTAGTTTTACCGCAATCCAAACATAAGTAATCGTATAATGGCATTATATTCTCCTTTAACGTTTAACGCATATTGTTTATAAAGAATTACTACTCATAATTTAATCATATTTCTTGTCAA
This sequence comes from Desulfobacterales bacterium, assembly GCA_029939135.1. Taxonomy (GTDB): domain Bacteria; phylum Desulfobacterota; class Desulfobacteria; order Desulfobacterales; family JAFDMD01; genus JAFDMD01. Next base: position 6,282 of record JAOZTP010000042.1, on the reverse strand, counting down.
GCTTTTTTGGGGGAAGCTCGGCAAGGCAAAACGGGTTATAATGCTATACAAGCTGAAGGCATTCTGCAAAACTTGTAAATCTTTCCGCCAAATAACGCCGGAAGCCTTTAAAAAAATGTTAAACTTGTCAAATTTTCATACAAAATTTCTACAAGCTAAATTCAGGCATAAAAAGAATAATTATATCGAATAAAAAAGGTTAAATACGGCGGTTAGGTATAAAATAATTGTAAAAAAGAAGGCTCCGTTTTAAAATTTAGGGATAAATTATAAACAGTTAGGGCAAATGCCATACAGATCAATGTTGTAACCTATAATATCAAAATCAGTTTTAAGATTTTTATAGTTTTGCGGCAATTTTATCTTGCCTTCTATATCGTGTATTTTACTGCATTTTATACATCTTACATGAGTATGCTCCCGCATGTTTCCGTCGAATCTTTTTTGATTTCCGGCAGTCTTGAGCGTTAGTATATATCCGGCGGCGCTTAAGGCTTCCAAATTACGGTAAACCGTAGCTATACTTATTTTAGGAAGTATTTTTTTCACAATAAAATAAATTTCATCCGCAGTAGGATGAGTGTCTAATTTTTTTAACTCTTCCAAAATAACTTTTCTTTGTTCCGTAAGCCTTATGGCTCCCAATTTATCTTTTTTCATAGTAATTTATCTTAATTTATATTAAAAAAGCTTGACAATTAATCATACTTATTAATAATAGCTACTATTAATTTTTAGTCAATATATTTTTATACGGAGAAAAAAATGGACATCAAAACATTACATCAAATAAGCTATGGAGTTTATATAATAACTTCCGAACATGATAGTAAAATAAACGGACAAATTGCAAATACGGTAATGCAAGTCGCCGCAGATCCTATGTTAATAGCGGTTTGTATAAACAAGCAAAACTTGACTCATCAATATATAACGCAGAGTAAAAAAATTGCTGTATCTATACTATCGCAAGATGTTCCTATGGATATTATAGGAACTTTCGGTTTTAAATCCGGCAGAGATATTAATAAGTTTGAAAATATAAAATATAAAAACGATATAAATCAACTGCCAGTTATATTAGATTATACCGTAGGATATTTAAGCGCCAATGTGGAAAGCGCTATAGACGCCGCAACTCATACTATGTTTATAGGGAAAATAGTCGACGCGGAAGCCTTTAATAATAATACGCCCTTAACTTATGCGGATTATCATACCATAAAAAATGGCAAATCTCCCAAAACGGCTCCTACATATATTAAGGAAGAGGATGTAAAACCGGCTGCAGGATATTATAAATGCGGAGTATGCGGGTATATATATAAACCGGAAAAGGGAGACGGCGTAAATTTTTCTATGCCTTTTGAAGATTTGCCCGAAGATTGGAAATGCCCAGTATGCGGCGAGCCTAAAAGCGTATTTAAGCCTTTATAGGCAAGATTATAATTTGATAAATAAATTTTGTTTGTTATTGCGATGAACAAGGCGAAGAGAAATCCGATAACTTATAAAAACGCTGAATACAGCATTTTTATTTTACCGATAAATATAACCGAATAAAAATATAAACATAATGAATACAATATATTTTCCATTAATAGGCAATAGTATAATTATGGCTATAGTTATACTAATCCATGTGTTTTTTGCCTTTATTGCAGTAGGAACAACCGCCTTTGTAGTTTTTTCCGAATGGCTCGGATATAAAAAACAGGATGCTGATTATATAACGGGCGCAAAAAAAATATCCAAACTACTATCCGATATGATGAAAATCAACGGCGTTTTGGGAGTGGCGATAATAGTTTTGATGATAGGCTTATGGGGCGGATTTACAAAAACCCTTTATTCGATTATGTTTTGGGTATTTCTTGCAGAGGGCGCATTCTTTATGCTCCTTATGATTTTTGCTATTTTATACAATAATACATGGGATAAAGTATCTCGTAAAACTCATATTATATTAGGGGCGGGAGCGGCTTTTAGCGCGGTAATAACAGGCTTTTTGATAAATTCAATCTGGGCTTTTATGCTTACTCCGGGAAAATGGCTGCAAACAGGCGCCCGAATAGATGCGTTTAACAACCCGATTCTATGGGAATCCACCCTGCATCTGATACTGCCCTGTATAATAAATGCGGCTCTTATAATATTTTTACTTACATATAAAAAAACCGATTATAACAAAATAAACAGATTGTCCGCCCGTATAGGCGCTTTTTTTATATTAATGCAGCCTTTATCCGGTTTAAGCTTTTTAATCAAAATCAAATCGGTTTCCGCCCAACTTCCAATTCCGAATCCGCACAGCCAGTTATGGACGGGATTAGGAAAGCCTTACCTTTATATAATGATTACGTTGGCTGTCATATCGGCGTTATTATCGATCTGCTATTGGATATTAGGGCATAAAAAAGGACGCCCCGCTTTAATATTGGCGTCCATTGCAATGTTTACGACGTTTTTTATAGGAGGATATGCGAGAGAAAAGGCGAGAAAGCCGTATCTTATATGGGGAACAATGTTTATGAACCAAAAAATTACGTCGGAAATAAAAAATCCTCTTTTAAAACCGGAAAAGATGACGGGAAAAAATGTTTATGACGCCTCAGAATGCGGAGCATGTCATATATTTCAAGGAGAAGGCAGCACAATGGGACCTTCTATTGAAGATGTAAGCGAATATTATGATAAGGAAGACTTAAAGGAATTTTTAAAAGAACCGCCGGAGGATATGCCCGCTTTTGAAGGAACCGAAGAGGAGTTGGAGGCTATGGCGGAATATCTTTTAACGCCGGAAAATAACTAATGACGCGCTCTTTCGGGATTATTAAAATTGAGCGATAAAATAGCAGGTTATGCCGAATAGTTGCATATATTTTATAAGCTTATTACTCTTGACAAACCTAAAGTAATGACAACTTTTATTCTTAACAAATCAGGGAGGAAGCCAAGATGATGACAATTGACGAAATTAAAAATAATTTGGAATTAATTAACTCAATTGATTGGGATATGACTCCGGAAGAGGCGGTTATCCTTTATTTGGAATGGGGTAATAATTGGGCGCATGGAAAAGTGGTTCGTTCAAAAGATGACGTAAGCCATTATTTTGTCGTCAATAACTGGAAAGAGGAGACGATTATTTATCTGATAAGGAGAAATTCGGAGGAAGCAGTAGAGCTTGCGGCTTTTAACATGCCAGAGGATATAAAAAAAAGCTTTATAGACTCCGTTTCGGGATTGAAAGGGGTTTACCCTGTTACGGGGGAAGTGAAAAAATGGTTGCAAGATACGCTTAAAAAATAGAAAAACCTGCGACGTAATCAATAAATATTAAAATATCATAAACTACAAAAGCCCTTTTCGTTTTTTTTATAAAGGAGCGGGATAAATTAAAATATATTATTAACTCAAAAGAAAGGAAGAACAATGAAAAAATATGAATGCCCATGCGGATATGTTTACGATCCTGCCGAAGGAGATCATGAAAACGGAGTAGCTCCGGGAACAGCTTTTGAAGACCTTCCGAAAGACTGGGTTTGTCCGCTTTGCGGAGCAGAGCAGGAGGATTTCGAGGAGGTGTAATTCAGTTTAAAAGGATGATTATATACCCCTGCATCCCATTAAAAAAAGGGGAAGTAAATAAACAATAATTTAAAAGAAAAGTTAGACGGCAAACTTTAAAGAGAGGAAATATAAATGAAAAAATATACATGTTCAATATGCGGTTATGTTCACGAGGGAGACGCTCCTTCTTCAAAATGTCCTCAATGCGGAGCAAGTTCCGATAAATTCAAAGAGCAATCTTGCTGCGGATGCAGCGAAGGCTGGGCGGACGAGCATATAATAGGCGCGGCAAAAGATATAGATCCGGAAATAAAAGAAGGATTAAAAGCTAATTTTACAGGGGAATGCACGGAAGTCGGAATGTATCTTGCAATGAGCAGACAGGCGGATAGAGAAGGCTACCCGGAAATAGGGGAAGCTTATAAAAGAATTGCTTTTGAAGAGGCGGAGCATGCCGCAAAATTTGCGGAGCTTCTGGGAGAAGTCGTCTTGCCGAATACCAAACAGAATCTTAAAATGCGAGTAGAAGCCGAAAGAGGTGCTTGCAAAGGCAAAAAAGATATAGCAACCAAAGCGAAACAGCTAAATTACGACGCAATACATGACACCGTTCATGAAATGTGCAAAGACGAAGCAAGACACGGACAGGTTTTTGAAGGACTTTTAAAAAGATATTTCAAATAAAAAATAATAAAATTTTGTTGGATAACTTCGCAGTTTACCCGTTTTCTGCGTTATGCTCAAATTTTAATCCTCGCAATATTGTGAGTATTCCTGCGGTTCAAATTTTCATAAGCCTTGAAAACGAACAAACTGCGAAGTTGTACGGCGAAATTTAAATAGAGGGAAAAAATGGCGTTTGAATATAACATCGAAGAAATATTAAAAATGGCGGAGCAAATTGAAGAAAATGGCGTTAAATTTTATACGGAAGCGGCGAGCGCCGCATCCGATTCCAGCGCCAAACAATTATTGCTTGATCTGGCGGAATTTGAAAAAGAGCATAAAAAAACTTTTGCTTCAATAAGAGAAAATCTTTCCGACAAAGAAAAACAAAGCCTAATATTCGATCCCAAAGACGAATCAGCTCAATATCTAAAAGCTCTTGCGGATATGCGGGTATTCTTTAAAAAAGAGATCGACATAAAAAATATACAAGAGATTTTAAAAGAGGCGTTAGTTGCGGAAAAAGATTCAATACTCTTTTATCAAGCAATGAAACCGCTTATATCCGAACAATCTGGGGTGAAAAAGATAGAAATTATAATACAAGAAGAGATGAAACATATTAAAATACTTACCGAAAAATTAACCGCTTTTAAAAGTTAATAATAGGCAGATTACGGAGACAAAATGTTATACTCAAAAACAGTAATGGAACATTTTAAAAACCCAAGAAACGTGGGAATAATAGAAGATGCAGACGGAGTAGGGGAAGTGGGTAATCCCCTTTGCGGCGATATGATGACAATATATTTGAAAATCGAAGAGCAAAAAATTAAAGACATAAAATTTCAAACTTTCGGATGCGGTTCCGCAATAGCCGTTTCCAGCATGCTCACGGAGCTGGCTATAAATAAAACCATAGAAGAGGCTAAAAAAATCACAAACAAAGACGTAGCCGCCGCTTTGGAAGGGTTGCCTAAAAACAAACTTCATTGCTCCAATCTCGGCGCGGACGCGCTTCAGCTTGCTATAAAAGATTATGAAACAAAAAAAACCGGCAAAACAAAACCGGAACAAAGAAGAGAAACTGAAACTCACATACCAATGCATAAAAAAGAGGGACAAAAACAATGCTACTGTCCTTATTGCGACGCCGAATTATCCGAAAAAACAACCTTTTGCAAAGCTTGTCAATCGGATTTGGACGAAGAACATTAAAAATCAGAATAACAGATGCAAATAGATAATTAAATTTTTCCGTTGCGGTTAAAAAGCGTTTTTAAATTTTATCCGAAATAACAAAACTTTTTACTCTTTTGTTTTAACAAAAAGCGAGGATAAATTTTATAAAACGCTATGGGAGTAAAACATAAAACATAATGAAAAAAATTT
>JAOZTP010000042.1:0-641 GCA_029939135.1 Desulfobacterales bacterium | reverse complement strand
TATCCGTAAATCCAATGCCGTCCCAAGTTCAGGAGGCTATGATAAACGCGATAAAACAAAACTACGGGAACCCCTCCAGCTTAAACGCCTCTGGCGAACAAGCCGCAGAAGTTTTGGAAAACGCACGCAAGCAGGTCGCCAGCCTTATAAACTGCAAAAATATTAAAGAGGCGATATTTACGTCCGGCGGCACGGAATCGGTAAACCATGCAATAAAAGGGATCGCTTTTGCAAACGCAGAAAAAGGGAAACATATAGTAACTTCAAACATCGAACACAGCTCCGTAATAAGAAGCATAAAACGCTTAACCCAGCTCGGATACAAAGCAACGTCAGTCTCCGTAGATAAAAAAGGAAGAGTTAACCCTCAAGACATAAAAAAAGCGATAACAGGCGAAACAATACTCGTATCCGTAATGCATGGAAACAATGAAATAGGAACAATACAGCCAATAGAAGAGATAGCCGCAATAACAAAAGAAAAAAAGATAACCTTTCATTCCGACGCGGTCGATACCGTAGGAGTAATACCGGTTGACGTTCAAAAACTCGGAGTAGATATATTAAGTTTCGCTTCAAATTCGTGTTACGGACCAACCGGAGTAGGCGGGCTATACATTAGAAGAGGCTTAAATGTTTGG
>JAOZTP010000143.1 GCA_029939135.1 Desulfobacterales bacterium | reverse complement strand
ATGTTTTATCGGCAGTTTTAAACTTTTGCTTATTGCCGTAAAATTTTTTCTTTGAAGCTCTTTTATATGGTTTTTTATTATGCGGAGCGCTATAGTATCCGATATGCCCAACGCTTCCGCCTGTATTAAAAGGGTCTCCTGCAGATCCTTTGCGCAAACTCCGGGCGGATTAAAGGTTTGAAGAAGAGCAAGTATTTTTTTTACCTTTTTTTCCTCCGCTTTGGCAATCTCTACAATCTGGTTTATGTCTATTGTTAAGTATCCGTTTTGATCAAGATTTCCGATTATTATTTTTCCTATGTTCAGCCCTTCAGAATCTTCCGCTGGCAAAGACATGCCAAGCTGCCAATAAAGATGCTCAGATAAGGTTTTTCTGTTTGGCAGATAGTTTTCTTCATTTTTAAAATTTGCTCTTTGCTCGAGAGAGCCGTCTATTTTTCCCGGAGTGTTAAATTCGGATATATAATTGCTCCAATCAATAATATCGTTTAAGCGCTCTTCAATCGTAACCTCTTTTGTTTCATCTTTAACTTTATCATCGTCAGCTTCTAAAAATTCGGTATCCTCTTCAAGCATAGGATTTGTCTCAATCTCTTCTTGAACAAGAGTTTCCAATTCCATTCTGGGAACTTGTAAAAATTTAAGGGCAAGCTGAAGCTGTTTGCTTAAAACTAACTGCTGTTTTAATGCGGTTTCCGATTTTATATTAAGATTTAAGTCCATATTATAACCTGAATTTATCTCCCAAGTATATTGTCCGCGCTACTTCGCTTGATACAATATCTTGAGGCGGACCCGATATAATAGTTTTACCTTTGTTTATAATATACGCTTTATCGCAAACTTCAAGGGTTTCTCGGACGTTATGATCCGACACCAAAACCCCTATATCTTTTTTTACAAGATGTTTTATTATATTTTTTATATCCGAAACCGCAAGCGGGTCAATTCCCGCAAAAGGTTCGTCAAGCAATATAAAGGAAGGGGAAAGCGCCAAAGTTCTGGCAATTTCAAGTCTTCTTTTTTCTCCGCCGGATAATACCCCCGCATTTCTGTCCGAAAGATTTTTTATGCCAAGCTCTTCTAAAAGTCCGACGGCAATCTCTTTTTGCTTTGCTTTTGCCATATCCGAAGCTTCCAATACTATCAGTATATTTTCCATAACCGTTAGTTTTTTCAATAGAGAAGTCTCCTGCGGAAGATACCCTACCCCTTTTCTTGCTCTTATATACATAGGATAATCCGTAATATCTTCGCCTTGATAAAATACTTTTCCGCTATCCGGTTTTATAAGCCCTACGGCTATATAAAAAGTGGTGGTTTTGCCCGCCCCATTTGGACCTAACAGCCCTACTACTGAGCCTTTTTTAACCGATAAGCTTATATTATCCACAGCCCTCTTTTTATTATAGACTTTAACTAATTTGTCTAATACTAATGTTGACATTTTTTTAATGCTTAAAACTTCTTTGTCCCGTAAAAACCATAGTTACTCTGGCTTTATTGCATTCTTCTATAACCTGCCGGTCATTTCCCGCTCCGCCCGGCTGTATAACCGATGAAATTTTCTCTTTTATCCCTACTTTTACTCCGTCTGTAAAAGGAAAAAAAGCGTCGCTTACCATTGCCGCATCTTTTAAACCTCCATTTTCCTCTTCAACCCGTTTTTTTATGTCCTCTTTTTTATCATAATTTTCCAATTCATTATATGAAACCTTATAATCCTGATAGCAATATTTATCCGCAAGTTTTTTATATGCCTTATCCCTTGCTATTTCGACTACTCCCACTCTGTCTTGTTCTCCGGTTCCGATTCCTACGGTTGTAAGATTTTTTACATATATTACCGAATTGGAAGTAATCCCCGCCTCTACTAACCAACCAAAAAGCATATCCTCCGCCTCTTTTTTTGTAGGCTCTCTTTTTATGGCGTATTTTTTTCCGTTATATTCGGTTTCGGCGGGTTTTAACATTTCTATGGAGCGTATATTCGGAGTAAACGGAATTTGCGCTATAATCCCGCCGTCTATTAAGCTTTTAAAGTCAATATACGGCTTGCCTACAAAATTTTCCAAATCCGCTATGTTTTCTATTTTTATTATTCTTAAATTTTTTCTTGTGGCAAGTATCTCAAAGCTCCCCTCTTCAAATTCCGGCGCCGCTACTACCTCTGCATACTGTTCGGCTATAAGTTGCGCAGTAATTTTATCAACAGGTCTGTTTAAGGCTATACAACCTCCGAAAGCGGCGATTCTGTCCGCCATATAAGCTTTTTGATAAGCGTTGTATAAGGTTTCGTCCTGAGCCGCTCCGCAAGGATTATTATGTTTTACTATTACGGCGCAAGGCTTATTATTAAGGTATCTTAATATATTAAGCGCATTATCCGCATCCGTAAGATTGGTTTTGCCCGGATGTTTGCCTGATTGCAGCAGCCGGATGTCTGAAACAAGATATTTGCCGAATGCGATTGTTTTGGCGTCCGATAATATAAGATTTCCATTAACCGGTTTATATAACGCCGCAGGCTGTCCCGGATTTTCACCGTAACGAAGTCCTTTTGAAACTCCGTCTATTCTCCATGTAACCTTATCATAATATAAAGTCTGTTTTTTGCCGTTATTTACAAAACTTATCTCCATTTGCTGCGGCAAATGTTCCTCCGCTATGCTTTTATAAATCTTTTTTATGTCTTCCGGCATTTATCTTTTTCCTTCGTCCTATGTTTATATTTTAATTAAGGTATTTCTCCTCGCTTTGTTCGTCGAAATGACAAGCGAAAAATCCCTTGATTATTTTTAATAATGAACGTTTTTTCTGTTTATATTACAGCCTATCACATAAATCATAGTTCAGACAATATAATTACTTCGCCAAATAGCATTTTTCAACCTCCGCAAACTTTTTAACGCTTAAAAATTCGGCAATTATTTTGTCATAATTCGCCGTATGCTTAAAGGCTTTTACCGCGGATTGAAATCTTAATTTTAAAGAAACTTTGCCGTTATTTTTTATTAACTCGGAAATTATAATTTTATAATCTAAAGGGTCCGTTACGGAAAGCGCTCTTATATAATTTTTTGCCGCCGCCCTTATCATAGATGGACCTCCTATATCTATGTTTGTCCGCGCAAGTTCTGGCGTAGTATCCTTTTTTGATACTACCTGCTCAAAAGGATAAAGATTGCATACTGCCATATCTATAATTAAAGAATTTGTTCTTTTTATATCCTGTTTATGATCCTTATTATAGGTTTCCGAAAGCAGTCCGAGATATATTTTAAAATCCAAAGTTTTAACAAGTCCGCCCTGCATTTCCGGCTGTTTTGTATAATCGGATACTTTAATAAGATATTTGTTAGCCTCTTTTCCGATTATTTCTTCTATGGCATTATATGTTCCGCCGGTAGAAACTATCTTAATATTCGGATTGATTTTAATCAAAGAAGGAATAAAAGCGTCAAGCCCCGTTTTATCAAAAACGCTTACAAGTATATTTTTTATTTCTACAAAATTGTCGCACTCGCCTACTATATTAAAAGCCATTTTTTATTTTTTTCCTTCATATTCAAGTAAAAACCGCTCAAAAAAAAGATGCATAAAAGCGTCTCTTTCTTCGGCTATTCTTCTGCCTTCTTTTGTAAATATTTTATCTTTTATTTTGGAAAGCTTTATTTTAAACTCTCTATACCCTGTATCCTCTTGGGAATATGAAACCGTTTTATCAATATCTGTTACGCCGTTATGAAGCGACGCTCCTATTTCGCCCGCAAAAAGAAAAGCCCTTGCCACTCCTACGGCTCCTATGGAATCTAATTTATCCGCGTCAAAAAGTATCTTTGCCTCTAATGTGTTCGGAATATTTTCTCCTCTGAATCTATGAGATTTTATGCAGTGGATCATATTCTTTTTTCTATTATCATCAATAGAAAGCTTATTTATAAAAGGTTCGGCAAGTAGAACGCTTTTTACGGCGTGGCAGACCGCCCCTTTGGATTCGTCCTGATATTTTCTTCCTATATCATGAAGATATGCGGCGCAGATTAATATTTCAATATCCGCATCAGGTTCAGTTTTTGCTATTTTTTTACACATTGCGACAACTCTTAAAGTATGCCGCCAGTCGTGGCTTGTTTTTGCCTCTTTAAAAAAATGCTCGGCTTCCGCTCTTATCTGTTGAGTAATATTCATAAATTTATATTGGTTTCCGTAAAAAATATTTCTTTTGCTCAATTTGCGGCGTTAGAAAAAATTTGCTTCCTGTCATTTCGAACCAAAGGGAGAAATCCCTTTATTATTTCTTATGTTTATATTCTATTTCCATAATCTTTATATTTTTTAATTTAATATCATTGAAATATCAACCTGTTTTTATCCGATTTTGAGATAGCTTAAGAAAAGAGCTATAATGGATGGGCTTTTATTAAGATTACGCGTAAAAATTTGAAGCATTATGGGAATATTAATGAAAAATAAAAAAATGTCGAAAACTCTCTACCAATTAATATATCTTTCAAAAAAATCCATTCAAATAAAAAACTGATAGTTACAACGTGTCTATATTCAATCGGTTATTAATTTTCTTTCACAACCCATCCGCCATGTTTTATTTCCAATAAATAACAATATTAATTGATTTTTATTATC
>JAOZTP010000041.1 GCA_029939135.1 Desulfobacterales bacterium | reverse complement strand
TTCCTATCATATCCCCTTCTTTTGTTATTAAAACCGCCATAATTTCGCTTGTTCCGTCGTTGTTAAAATCTCCTATTGCAAAGTCGCTTATTCTGCCGGTTATTTTTCTTGTTTTTCCCATAGGAGCAAAGCCTGCTCCGTCCCATGAAAATGCAAAAATCTGAGTTGCAATATACTTTTTATATCTTAACATTTCCAAAGCCGCAGGCTCATGATTTTTTACTATAATTACGTCCTCTTTTCCATCGCCGTTTATATCGGATATGCTAATCCGCATAGGGAAATAGGATTTGGCGTAAGGGTCGTGTCCGGACGTCTTTTTTTCAAGATAAAGCAGATTGCCGCCGTAAGCGACTCCGCTTTTCCAAATCTCTTTTCCGAAATTATCGGTTATTTGCACTTTATCAAAAGCGTCGAAGGATATAAGGCTTGTTTTACTTTTAGAAGCTCCGATGCTCTGATCCGATAAGGCGATTCCTAAAACATTGGCTTTTTCTTCGGTTAGTATTTTTTGCCCTTGCGTATAATCGGAGCCGTTCCAAGTAAGCTCGTAAATGGGATGTTCAAGCTGATCGTAACCTGCTTTCTGTTTTTGTCCGTATAAAACTTTTCCGAGTTCCGCATTTATTACTCTGTAATACCAATCGCTTTTTTTGACTATATTTACAAAATTATTTCCGTCCCATTCGTAAATCGAAGAGACTACGGACGATTTGTGAGTATTCAAACTTGTAACAAAAATTTCCGGCGTTCCGTTGTTGTTGATATCCGCTATATCTACCGATATATTATATTTATGTTTATCAGTATCTATTGTATCGGTTTTAATTATTTTAGGTCCGTCCGCCTTATAAACATATATATCATGATCGCCGATCATTACTATTTCGGTAAAATTATCATTATTTATATCTCCTATAGCGGCTCCGTTTATTCTGTATGTAAAGCGCTGGCTTTTTTTATAGCGTCCGCTTTTGCCAGACGCTGCGGGTCCTAAACCGCTGAAAAAATCATCCGAGTCGTCTGCATAATGAAAGCCGAAAGCGCCTTCGTTAAAAAGTTTTTCAGGATGAATATTGGAAGCGTCTCGAGCGACTGGGGCGTTAGGCGCAGGCGTTGTTCCTTCCGCCGCTTCAACGGCGCCGAATAAGCTTGTATAGATTTTATTTGCAAAAAGATTCGCCATAGGAATAATCTGAGATTTATCTTCGGTCTGTTGAGAAAATGAGATAGTCTTTTTTATTCCCGATACGTCAATCATCTTTGCGTCAAAGCTTACGCTGTTTCCAAGCATTGTAATGCTTCCCAAAATTATATATTTGGCGTTAAGGGAGGCTCCAATCTCTTTTGCTTTTTGTTCATTTGACATGTCATATTTTTGTCCCGCCAAAGCCTTTTCAACCTTGCTTTTTTCTATTATTGCAAATTTTTCATTTTTTCCCAGCCTCGAAGCAAGCATATCGAAGATTCCGTTTTGTAAAAAAGACATATCCTGCTGGGAGTTTATTTTAAAAGGGGTTAAAGCGGTTTTTAAAGGAGAGGCGACTGCATAACCGTAAAAAAACAGCATGACAAAAATAAAAGTTATCAATAAGTATTCGGCTTTTTTCTTCAATTTGTTACTCCTTATCTTTATATTATTGAATAAAAAATATTTTCAATGTAAAAGCGTTATTTGTTGTGAAATGATTTACATATATCAAAACGATTTACAATACTTTTTTAAAAAAGGCTTATGTATTTATTATCCGATTACGATTATAATCTGCCGCAGGAGCTTATAGCTCAAGAGCCTTGCGAGCAAAGAGACAATTCCAAGCTTTTTTGTATGGATAAAAAAAACGGAGCGCTTGCTAACCGCTTTTTTTTTGAAATAGAAACCTTTTTAAAAAAAGGGGACATCCTTGTAATAAACAATACAAAGGTTTTACCTGCGCGCCTTTATGGCAAAAAGGAAACGGGCGGCAAAATAGAGGCGCTTATATTAGGCTTTTCCGCTACTCCCCAAGCGCTTATAAAAAGTTCCAAAAGGCTTAAAAACGGAGCATATATTTTTTTCGACAAGGTAAAGGCGGAGGTTTTAAGCTTTAACAAAGGGATTTATCAGATTAGATTTTCTTCCAAACAGGAGTTGGAAAGTTTGATCGAGCGTCATGGGAAAATGCCGCTTCCTCCTTACATTCAAAGATACGGAAAAAAGGATGAAACCTCGTATCAGACGGTTTACGCTTCAAAAGAGGGCGCGGTCGCCGCTCCTACCGCAGGGCTTCATTTTACCGAGAATCTTATTAATAGAATAAAAGCTGCCGGAGTAGAGATAGTTGAAATCACCCTTCATGTAGGATACGGAACATTTTTTCCGGTGCGGGTTAAGGATATAAGAGAGCATCAAATACATTCCGAGCGGGTAATTATTACGCCCGCCGCCGCCGATAAGATAAATAATGCAAAAAAAAACGGATCAAGAGTTATAGCCGTAGGAACAACTTCGGTTAGAAGCTTAGAGTTTGCGGCATCTGAAAACGGCATAATAAAGCCGATACAAACAGAATGCGATCTTTTTATATATCCGGGATATAAATTTAAAATAACGGACGCCATAATTACAAATTTTCATCTTCCGAAATCAACCCTTCTTATGCTTGTTTCCGCTTTTGCAGGGCGCGAAAATATATTAAAGGCATATGAGCAGGCGGTAAACAAAAGGTATAGATTTTTTAGCTATGGAGACGCTATGTTTTTGTATTGAAATCGGACTTATTATAAATTGCGGCAAGCGCTTTTTGCAATTTCAACGAATTGCGAACGAAATTGAATTTAAAAATCTGTCTGTCGAGTTTATGCGCAAAAGTTAAATTCCGCCTATTTTTTAATTGTTAATTTATTCAGGTCATTATATTTATTTGAAAAACAAACGAGAAACCGTTATATAATTTTTTATAAAACAAAGAGGATATTTAATGGGTGATAGATATGAAGAATGGCTGAAACAAGCCGATTATGATATGGATACCTCTGATGCCATGTATAATAGCGGGCGTTATTTCTATGCTGTTTTTATGTCTCATTTGTCCATAGAAAAAGCTTTAAAAGGTCTTTATTGCAAAATGTCGGATGAAGTTCCGCCAAAAACGCATAATCTGCTTTATCTTTTAAATAAGAGCGGCAGAAAACCTGAACAGAGATTAGAAAAATTTATCATAAAGCTTAATACGGCAAGCGTTGCTATTCGCTATCCTGACGAGTTGGAAAAGATACAGGCTGCTTATACTAAAGAGGTTACAAAGAATATCATTGCCGAAAGTAAGGAGTTATTAAAATGGGTCAGGACACAGTTTTAAAAACAGTCGGGCAATTCAAAGAAGCTTTAGAGGCGAATGGAATTCGGATCGAACAACTTATCTTATACGGTTCTTATGCTCTTGATACCGCTATTGAGGGTAGCGATATTGATCTTATTGTTATCTCGCCCAATTTTTCCGATAAAAGCTATTGGGAACGGATTGATATTTTAACCGAAGCTATTTACAAAGTTCTTGCCCCCATTGACGCTTTTGCTTTTACGCCTGAAGAATGGAAGAGCGAAAAATCTTTAATCTTTGATTATGCTAAAAACGGAATTTCGGTGCAATAAGACGGCGTTAATTCGGTTGAGTTGCGCTTTGCTTAATCCAATAAATTCTACAATGTTTGATAGCTTTAACTTAAAAACTAATAATCATATTTAAAAAATATACTATGCTTAAATTTAAAAAAACAGCGCAATCAAAAAAAACAAAGGCAAGGGCAGGAGTTATTACCGCGACTCATGGAGAGATAAAAACCCCGGTTTTTATGCCTGTAGGAACATTGGCGACAGTAAAAGCGATGACGCCGGAAAATTTAAAATCTTGCGGCGCGCAGATAATACTCGGCAATACCTACCATTTACATTTAAGACCCGGCACTTCGGTAATAAAGCTTTTTTCGGGACTTCATAATTTTATGAATTGGGACAGACCTATTTTAACCGACAGCGGCGGGTTTCAAATATTTTCTTTGGCAAAGCTTTCAAAACTTACCGAAGAAGGATATTCTTTCCGATCGCATATAGACGGCTCCCTACATATGCTTACGCCGGAAAAATCAATCCAAACCCAGCTTATTTTAAACTCGGACATAATGATGTGCCTTGATAAATGTATAGGTTATCCGGCAGATAAAAAAGAGACGGAAGAGGCGGCTGACCTTACGACAAGATGGGCAAAAAGATCAAAGCGGGCATGGGAGGCGGAAGATAGAAAAAACGCCTTATTCGGAATAGTTCAGGGAGGCATGTATAAAGACCTTAGAATGAAATCTGCGGAAGAGATAACAGCGTATGATTTTCCCGGTTATGCAATAGGCGGTTTAAGCGTGGGCGAGCCTACCGAATTAATGACCGAAGTTGCGGATTATACCCTTGAGGCGCTTCCGAAAAATAAGCCGAGATATATAATGGGCGTAGGAACTCCAAACGATCTTGTACGGCTTATCGCTTTGGGGGCGGATATGTTCGACTGCGTAATGCCGAGCAGAAACGGAAGAAACGGGCAGCTATTTACAAGCGTCGGAAAAGTCAATATAAGCAACGCTCAATATAAACATGATAAAAAAAGATTGGACGAAAAATGCGAATGTTATACCTGTAAAAACTATTCGAGAGCATACCTTCATCATCTTTATAAAACAAAAGAGATACTTGCTTACAGCTTAAATACAATACATAACATTTTTTATTATATAAATCTTGTAAACAACATAAGAAATGCGATAATCAACGATTCGTTTGAAATTAATAAATTTTTAACGCCGGAATAATACAAGGCGGCGAATGCGACTTGCCTATAAACCGCATAAACTTTGCCGCTTGAATATTTTTATATTTAAAAAGGAGGAACAATTTTATGTCCATATCAAAAAAGGTTGAGGCTATAATAGAAAAATCTTCTTGGATAAGAAAAATGTTTGAAGAAGGGATAAAATTAAAATCAATACACGGAGCGGATAACGTATTCGATTTTTCGTTGGGAAACCCGAGCATAAACCCGCCGGATAAATTTAAAAAGGTTATTTCCGATATTGTGAGCGCCATGTCCGGTCCTCACGGATACATGCCTAATACAGGCTATCCGAACGTTCGCAAGGCGGTTGCCGATTACGTATCAAAAGAGCAAAATATAGATGCGGATGCAAACGATGTTATAATGACATGCGGCGCCGCAGGCGGTTTAAATATAATATTCAAGGCGCTTCTTGATCCGCAAGACGAAGTTATTACTCCGGCTCCTTATTTTGTAGAATATAATTTTTATACGGACAACCATGGCGGAGTTTTAAAAACCGCTGCGGCAAACGAGGATTTTACTCTCAATATAGATACGATAGCTTCGGCTATAACGGATAAGACAAAAGCGGTTTTAATCAACTCGCCTCATAATCCTACGGGGCAAATCTATTCGGAAGCAAGCTTAAAAGAACTCGGAAATCTTTTAAAAGATAAAAGCGCTCAATACAGAAAAACAATATATCTTATATCGGACGAGCCGTATAGAAAACTTGTTTTTAACAACATAAAAGTACCAAGCATATTTGACTTCTACAAAAACAGCATAATGACAACCTCATATTCAAAAGATCTTTCCCTTGCGGGCGAGAGACTCGGCTTTACCGTAATAAACCCGAAAGCCGAATTAAAAGACGAGGTGTTATCGGGAATGGCTCTTGCAAACAGAATACTTGGATACGTAAACGCTCCCTCATTAATACAGCTTGTAGTCGCCGAGCTTCAAGGGGAATCCGCTGATATATCCGAATATGAAAGAAAAAAAGGAATTTTTTGTAAAGGGCTTAAAAAAGCAGGATACGAATTTATAGAGCCTGCGGGAACATTTTATATATTCCCCAAATCTCCAATTAAAGACGACGTAAAATTTGTAAGCGAACTTCAAAAAGAGAGAATACTTGCAGTGCCAGGAAGCGGTTTCGGAGGACCCGGATACTTTAGAATAGCTTTTTGCGTTTCGGATAAAACAATAATAGACGCGCTTCCCGGCTTTGAAAGAGCTATGGAAAAATATAAATAGTAAAAAGCAGTTTGCGAAAAATGTAAAAATGTAAAATCTGTTTTAAAAAATTTTAATAATTCTCAATTGAAATTTGTATAATGAAAAATACCGCAGAATATATAAAAGAACTTAAAGCCGGCAACAGAAGAACCCTCGCTAAAATAATTACCCTTGTAGAAAGCGTAAGACCAGAGGATACTAAAAAAGCGAGAGAAATTATAGATGCGGTTATGCCAAATACGGGCAGATCCATAAGAATAGGAATAACCGGCGTTCCAGGAGTAGGCAAAAGCTCTTTTATCGAAAGCTTCGGGCTATATCTTACAAAAAATAATTATAAAGTGGCGGCGCTTGCAATTGATCCGTCCAGCGTCCGAACAGGCGGAAGCATATTAGCCGATAAAACCAGAATGGATAAATTCTGCCTCGAAAAAAACGCTTTTATTCGCCCTTCTCCTTCGGGCGGCGCTCTCGGAGGAGTGGCAAGAAAAACAAAAGAAACAATGATGGTATGCGAAGCCGCAGGGTTTGACGTTATAATAGTCGAGACCGTAGGAGTAGGGCAGTCCGAAATAACCGCCGCTTCTATGGTGGATTTTTTTCTTGTTTTAATGCTCGCCGGAGCCGGAGACGAATTGCAAGGAATAAAAAAAGGAATAATCGAAATAGCGGATGCCATAGCAATAAATAAAGCGGACGGCGACAACATAAAAAGCGCTTGCGCCGCGCGTAAAGAGTATGAAAACGCTTTATCTTTACTTCATCATGCATCCCCCTTATGGATGCCTCCGGTTCTTACATGCTCGGCTCATACCTCGGCGGGAATAGAAAAAGTATGGCAGACAATAACCGAACATAAAAAAATAGTATCGGCTTCTGGCGAGTTTGATAAAAAAAGAAGAAAACAGGCTATAGACTGGATGCGTTTTCTTATAACCGAAGAGATCAAAGAGAGATTTTATAATAATAAAAAGGTAAAAGAGATGCTGCCGGAATTAACCTTAAAAGTGGAACAAGGGCTTATTTCCCCTTCCGGCTCGGTTGATAAGCTTATGAGAGAGGCGACGGGAGAATGAAAAAATTTTACGAAATTAAAAAAGCTTCACAAATATTATTCGGCGACGATGTGGAATTGTTGCCCTCCGTAACCGAAATGTTTGAATTTGAAATCGCTTTTTTGGAATTTTCCATATTGCATAAAGACGAGTTGTTAGAAAGAACCGCATATATTAAGTCGAAAAGCGGCGAATACTCAAAGCATTTTTTAACTTATTCCGATTATTCCGAAAAAATGAACGAAAACAGATCCGCTCAAACAAAGGCATACTTTAAAAGCGGGCAATTTTCTACAGGTTACGCTACGCATAGTTTATTTCCTTATCGAGGCAAATTTCATCCGCAGTTAATAAAGGGGCTTTTAAATATAACAAATGTTAAAAAAGGGGAAATCGTATTAGACCCTATGGCTGGCAGCGGAACGACAAACATAGAAGCCTCGTTAATGGGAATAAATTCTTACGCTATTGACGTAAGCCCTTTTTGTCAATTAATGATTGATACCAAATATTGAGCTCTAACAATTGATACGGAATTATTAAATAGTATAAATTTTAATCACAAAGATTTATTTTTATTTTTTAAAAAAGGAGATATTTTCAATCGGTTAAAAAAAAATGGAAATAATGAGAAAGAAGAAATATATAAATTAGCCTTGTTAGCTTTTTTAGATGCTTTAGGTTATTCAATGAGGGTAAAAAAAGCGACTCATGAAGAATTGTTTGAAAAAGTGTTAAACAGATATATTGATACCGTAAAAGATATTCAAAACAATAGATATATTAATTCGTTTGAGTTAGGCAAAACGACTCTGTTGCCGAATTCGGATGCGTTAAATATTGATTTGCCGGAAAACTCGGTTGACAGCGTTATTACCTCTCCGCCTTACTCGTTTGCAATAGATTATGCGGAAAACGATAAAAGTCAATTAGAATATTTAGGCTACGATATAAAAGAATTGAAAAATAGGCTAATTGGATTAAAAGGAAAAAGAAAAGCCGAAAAACTTGATAATTATTTTAAAGATATGGATAAAGTTTGTTCCGAAATTGCCAGAGTATTAAAACCGCAAAAATATTTCGTCATGATAATAGGCTCTAATACAAATCAAACAGGCGAAATAAGATTGGAGCGGACAATAATAAATTCATCTGCAAAATACGGATTGAAACCGGTAAAAAGCATTTTAAAGCCTATAAAAGGAATGCGAAATACAATGAAAGAAGAATATATTTTAATTTTTGAAAAAGAATAGTATGATACCGACAACAGAAGAAAAATTCAAAAGAGTAATTCAAAAAAACACCTTCTATTTTTTTAATGCAAAGTTTGAAGAAAAATACGAAGGTTATATTAATTCTTTAAAAGAAACGTTGCTTATAGTTAAGAATAGAGTAGAAACCGAAGGATTGAAAAAAGAAATATTTGAAGATTTACTTCAAAATAAAGAAAACGGATTAAGGGCATTATTAGCTTTAACAGGTTTTTCAAATGAATATTTGAAAAGATTATCAACAATAATAAGAGTTGTTGATAATCCCGAACTTAACGCTCTTGTTTATAAGGATAAATGGCATACGGATATAGATGTCTATAATATAAAAGAATGGTCGGATAAAACAATTTCACTTTTAATCAAAAAAAACAAATTTTTTAAAAAAGGTATAGTTAATATATTTTTTGAGGGCGCTTCAATTCCGTTTCTATCCGAGACGCTTCCGCTTTTTGAACTTAAAAAATTAAGTATTTCCAAGCTGAAATTTGAACTGCCAGAGATGATTGACACATTAATACGCTATAAAGAAAAAGGAGTTATTCCGGTAAAAAAGAGAATAACCCAGAGATCATTATAGAACGGATACTTGATAATTTGGAGATTACTTATGAAAAAGGGGATTTAAACGAATTGATCAATAATGCGCCGGACAACAAAAGAACTATGGATTTTATAATTCCGAGCAAAAAAAACCCTTTAATAATTATCGAAAGCTCTTTTTTGGCTACGACATCGTCCGGTCAGGGCGACAAATCGAAAACGGAAATATCAATTGACGCTTTAATAAAAGAGCATTATCCCAAAGCAAAATTTATAGGTTTTATAGACGGAATAGGCTGGTATGTCCGTAAACGGGACTTGCAACGTATGGTAACGGCTTATGAAGAGGTTTTTACTTTCCATAATGACGAATTAAAACGATTTGAAAAATTATTAATAAAAACATTCAAAAAATAATGCTTAAAAAATATATAAATAAAATTACGATGGGCGACTGCCTTGAATTATTTAAAAACATACCGGATAATTCCGTTGATATGACATTTGCGGATCCCCCGTTTAATCTTAAAAAAAAATATAAAAGCTATAAGGATAGCCTTGAATTTAAAGAATATCTTAATTGGTGCGAACAGTGGATAGCCGAGATGGTAAGGGTTACAAAAGATACGGGATCTATTTTTATACATAATATACCGAAATGGCTAACCTATTATACCAAATATTTAAATGAATTCGCTTATTTTAAACATTGGATTTCTTGGGAGGCTCCTACCGCTCCTATGGGAAAATCTTTACAGCCGTCGCATTATGGAATACTGTTTTATACCAAACGCCCGAAAGGAACAAAAATTTACGAATTACGCTATCCTCATAAAAGAGATAGAAAGCAAGGTTTCTTATTAAAAGATTACGGCGGGAAAAAAAATGGCTTACATCCTTTCGGTCCCCTTATTGCTGATGTTTGGACAGATATACACAGAATCAAACATAATAAAAACAGAGATCCGCATCCTTGCCAACTGCCGATTCATCTGCTTGACAGGATAATATTAATGACGACAGACGAAAACGATATAGTATTAGATCCTTTTTCCGGCACAGGAACAACCGCAGTCTCGGCAAAAAGATTAGGGCGCAGATATATAGGGTTTGAATTGGATGAAACATATAAAAAAATAAGCGAAGAAAAATTAAAAAATAGAAAAGAAGATTTTATAATCGGCAATTGCCGCGTAAGCTTCTATCTTAATCAAATAGTTACAATAAGAAATAAAGACTGGGACAGCTTGTCCGATTATTTTATTATTCCGAATCAAATGAAGGCGATAGATTCTCAAAAGATAGAGCTTAAAGACAAATCCTTTTTTTTAAATAAAAGGAACATAACAGCCTATAATCGGAAAAGAAAAAAAACGGCTTGTTTTGCTCATATATAAATAAAAACTGAATGGCGTTCGGCATCGTTTGATAATCTAAAAAATAAAATATAAAAAAATAATAAGGAGTATATAAAACCCTTGTTATTTTAGCTTGACAAAAAATATGCTATATAATTGAATTGTCAATTCAAAATACCTTGAAATGAAAGGAAATATAAATGGGAATAGTAGAACAAAAAATAAAAGACTTAAAAAAGCGCAGAGCGCAAATTAAGGCAATGGGCGGAGAAGACGCCGTGAAAAGTCAGAAAAAAAAGAATAAGCTTACGGCTCGAGAAAGGCTTAATCTTCTTTTTGACCGGGACACATTTCGGGAAATAGATATGTTTGTTTCTCACAGATGCGTCAACTTCGGAATGGAAAATGTAGAAATACCGTCGGACGGAGTAGTTACGGGACACGGTTTGATAAACGGCAGACCTGTATTTGCATATTCTCAGGATTTTACTTCAAGAGCCGGCAGTCTTGGCGAAATGCATGCAAAAAAAATATGCAAAGTAATGGATATGGCTTTAAAAGCGGGCGTTCCTATGATAGGAATAAACGATTCTGGCGGAGCCAGAATACAGGAAGGAGTGGACGCTTTATCCGGTTATGGACAGATATTTTATAGAAACTCAGTAGCGTCCGGAGTAATACCTCAAATTTCGGCTATTATGGGACCTACCGCCGGAGGCGCAGTATATTCTCCCGCTATGACAGACTGGATATTTATGGTGAAAAACAGCGGTTACATGTTTATTACCGGACCAGAAGTAATAAAGTCGGTAACAGGCGAGCAGATTACATTTGAAGACCTTGGCGGAGCTATGACGCATAATGAAAAAAGCGGGGTGGCTCATTTTGCGGAGGAAAGCGATGAAGACGCTATAAACAATATAAGAGAACTCCTATCATATCTTCCTTCAAACAACATGGAAGAGCCTCCATTAAAAGATGTTGGAGACGATTCGAAAAGACAAGTTTTATCTTTGGATAAAATAATCCCGGATAACCCGAACCAGTCCTACGACGTAAAAAAGATTATAAAAGAGATAGCGGATAACGGAGAATATTTCGAGCCGCACCAACATTATGCAAAAAACATGGTAGTATGTTTTGTAAGATTAAACGGTAGAACCGTAGGAATTATTGCAAACCAGCCAGATGTGTTGGCAGGATGTCTCGATATAGACGCATCCGATAAAGCTACAAGATTCATAAGATTTTGCGACGCTTTTAACATACCCTTGCTTACAATTGCGGACGTTCCAGGATATCTTCCCGGAAGCAATCAGGAATGGGGAGGAATTATCAGACACGGAGCGAAACTTCTATGGTGCTACTCCGAAGCCACAGTTCCCAAACTATTGCTGATAACCCGTAAAGATTACGGCGGATCATACCTTGCGATGTGTTCCAAAGACCTTGGGGCGGATATGGCGTTTGCTTGGCCCAGCGCAGAAATTGCGGTAATGGGAGCCGGAGGAGCGGCAAACATAATACATAGAAAAGAGATAAAAGGGGCGGATGATTCCGAGAGCAAAAGAAAAGAAAAAATAGAGGAATACAACCGTCTATTTTCAAATCCGTATTGCGCTGCAACGAGAGGTTATATAGACGCCGTAATAGTTCCGAGCGAAACAAGACAAAGACTTATAGAATCGCTTGAAACCATGTGCTGTAAACGGGAAATAAGACCTCCTAAAAAACATGGAAACATACCTGTTTAAAACTTTTTCGGGATATGGGTAAAAAAAAATTCTTAATCAGAAAAAGAATGATTAATTTGGTTGAATAGTAAAGTAATTTGTTCGTTTGCAAGGCGAAAAATTTTTTTAACCGCCGCAAACGGGCAAATTGCAAAGTTAGACAACCAAATTTAAATAGAGGGAAAAAATGATTAACAACCAAAAAGAAAAAGCGGCGGCGGCAATAGCCGGAGTTATAGCATACATAAGGCAAGAGGAAGACGCTATGGCGCATTACGTCGCGCCCGAAGATAAACCGGAGCAAAGAAATTTCGGATTAAACCTATGGGGAGCGGGCGGAAGACAAGACATGATGAACATGCGTTTGATGATGCAGTTAAAAGCATTCAAGTAAGTTTCGTAGAAAAAAGTCCCCTTTCGTTCAATTTCGGCGTTGGATAAAAAGTTTAATCCGCCTTGAACTTGAACGAAATTGAGTATTTTTCTATCGAAACTAAATAATAAAATAGCGAACTTATAGTTTTCAAATATAATATGATACTACGCGGCGAAACAGCCGAGCAGTCAAAAGGAGAGTGTAAACAATGAGCGATCATAACAAATTGAAAATAACAAAAATGAACTACGATAAAGATAGACCCAAAGCCGAAAATCCACTTAAAATAATGGACTTAACATTAAGAGACGGGCATCAATCCCTATTTGCCACAAGAGGCAGAACCGAAGACATGATACCGGTTGCCGAGCAAATAGACGAAATAGGATTTTGGGCTGTGGAAACATGGGGAGGCGCGACATTCGACACAACCCACCGTTATCTAAACGAAGACCCGTGGGAAAGATTAAGAACATTAAAAAGATACATAAAAAAGACCCCCTTTTCCATGCTGTTAAGAGCTCAAAACCTTGTAGGATACAGAAATTACGCAGACGACCTTGCCGAAGCTTTTGTAGAAAGGGCGGCTATAAACGGCGTAGACATATTCAGAACATTCGATGCCTTAAACGATTATCGAAACTTTGAAACCGTAGTTCCCATAATAAAAAAATGCGGCAAACATTTTCAAGGATGCATCTGCTATACAATGACCGAGCCGAGAATGGGCGGCGAAGTTTACAATATCCAATATTATGTAAACAAAGCAAAACATCTGGAAAAAATGGGCGCAGATACAATATGTATCAAAGACATGGCGGGGCTTATAGCTCCTTACGACGCTTACGAACTCATAAAAGCGCTTAAAAAAGCCGTTTCAATCCCAATACATCTGCATAGCCATTTTACTTCCGGAATGGCGTCAATGTCTCATCTTAAAGCAATCGAAGCAGGAGTAGACATAATAGACACATGCATGTCTCCTTACGCTTACCGCACATCTCATCCTGCGGTAGAGCCTTTGGTTATGACCCTTCTCGGCACAAATCGAGATACGGGGTTGAACATAAAAGCTTTGGCGGAAATAAACGAAACGCTTGAAAAAGACATAATGCCCAAATACAGACACCTGTTAGACGATACAAAAATGTCCATCATAGACATCAACGTTTTACTCCATCAAACCCCCGGCGGCATGCTTTCCAACCTCATAAATCAATTAAGAGAAATGGATGCGTTAGATAAAATAGGCGAAGTATATAAAGAGCTTCCGAGAGTTAGAAAAGATCTGGGACAGATACCGCTTGTAACCCCTACAAGCCAGATAGTAGGCATTCAAACAGTAAATAACGTTTTATTCGACGACGACAAAGAACGTTACAAAATGATTACCGGACAGGTAAAAGACCTATGCTACGGGTTATATGGAAAAACCGCTGTTCCCATCAATCCAGAAGTAACTAAAAAAGCCCTTAAAGGATACGAACGAGGCGAAGTTCCCATTACAATTAGACCCGCCGAAGTTCTTGAGCCAGAACTTAAAAAGGCGCAAGAAGAAATAAAAGGACTTGCCGTAGATATAGACGACGAAATACTCTATGCAATATTTCCGGTAACAGGCAAGAAATTCTTAAGATACAAATACGGAAAAGAGAAAGTTCCTAACGACATGCTTCCCAAAACATTAGAAGATGCACAAGCGGAGCTTGAACTTTTGAAAAAAGCAAAAGCCGGACTTCTCGTAGAAAAGAAAGAGGCGCAAGAATCTCCCGAAGAATGCGAAAACCTACGCGAATTCAAAGTATTTGTGGACGAAGATTACTTCAAAGTAGGAGTTGAAGAAATAGGAGGCGCTCCGGTTGTAAGCTACGTTCAACCTGCCGCCCCTGCGGCTCCGGCAACTCCGACAGCCGCTCCACAACCGGCTTCGGCTCCGGCTCCCGCCGCCGCTCCCGCAGCTGAAAAACCTGCCGCGGCTCCGGCTACAGCGTCCGATTCCGGCGGCTCTCCTCTTACCGCTCCTTTACCAGGATTAATAATAGATTATAAAGTAAAGGAAGGAGACAGTGTTAAAAAAGGAGATACCATAGTTATGCTTGAAGCGATGAAAATGGAAAACACACTTCCTGCTCATGCCGACGGAGTAGTTAAAGAAATAAAATACAAAAGCGGAGATAACGTGGCTAAAGGGGATGTGCTCTGCATTATAGGATAATCCCTTAATTCCAGTAAAAAAAAGCCCTTTTCCGCTTAATTTTGGCGTTGGATAAAAATTTTAATCCTCGAAATATTACATATATTCCTGCGGTTAAGATTTTTATCCGCCTTAAACTTAAACAGAATCGGGCATTTTAATACGGGAATTATCATTAAAAAAGCCTTTTTTGCTTAATCTTGGCGTTGATAAAGCATTTTAATTATTGTTTAAGTTTCAAACGGCTTAACCAACCTACTATACTGCCTGTTACTTTCCAACAATCCTGCAACCCTTATTTAAAACCTATTTTTTCAAGACAACAATTAATAATAAAATCGTTTAATCGGATAGCTTAAAACTTAAAGTTTACAATCTTAACGTTCAAGCTGACGATTTAAACGTTCAAGTTGGCAATCTTAACGTTCAAGCTGACGATTTGAACGTTCCTGCAAGTCATTTAAACCTTCCGGTTGACGATTTTATCTTTAATCAGAATATAACATTATAAAAAACGGAAATAAATTAAGATAAAATTGCATATCCCGCTTAACAAAATAGCCACTCCTTTTACAAGCGGAGCAAACTACGCAAACAAATTATTAAATAAAAAACAATTAAAAGATTTGATCTTTACATAATAGATAATCTATAAACAGATAAAACAGTCCGATACCGATACTCTAATCAAACAACTCATATTGAAAGGAAACAGAATAATGAAACATCTTAAAAAAATCAAAAACATCTTTTTCATCTTAATCTTTTCCGTTTTTTTAATCCAATTCTCCGTTATTGCAAGCGCAAGCGAAAGCGCGGCAAAAAAACCGAGTCCGGACGACGTTATAAAAATGATGACCCAAGGAAACCAACGCTTTTATACCGGCAAATCCGCTCATCCTAATAAAGACGCCGATCGCATAGCCCTTGCAGGCAAAGCAAATCAGGGAGATTACGCTTACGCTACGGTTATTACATGCTCCGATTCCCGCGTTCCTGTAGAATTAATCTTTGACGCCGGAATAATGGACATATTTGTAATAAGAGTTGCGGGCAACGTATGCGACACAGACGAAGTAGGCTCCATAGAATACGGATTAGCTCATGTTAATACTCCGCTTTTAGTAGTACTAGGGCATACCCAATGCGGAGCCGTTACTGCGGTAACCCATTCCCTTACCGGCAAAGGGAGTAAATTGGAAGCCAACATCCCGCCGCTTGTGGATAACATAGCGCCGGCGGTTAAAAAAGCGATGGAACAGCATAAAGATATAAAAGGAGACGCCATAATACCTTACGCTATCGAAGAAAACGTATGGACGGGCATAGAAGACCTTTTCATGAAAAGCCCCGCGGTCAGAAACATTGTAAAAGATGGAAAAGCAAAAGTTATCGGCGCAATATATGACGTGGGAACAGGCAAAGTTAAGTGGCTTCCTTTGGAGAAAACAGACAAAATATTAAAAAAAGTCGAAGCCTCCCCGAATAAGGCTATAAAGGTTTATGCGGGCGAATAAACCTTAAGGCTTCTGCATAACTTCGTAGTTTGCTCAATTTCGGCGTTGGATAAAAATTTTAATCCTCGAAA
>JAOZTP010000142.1 GCA_029939135.1 Desulfobacterales bacterium | reverse complement strand
TCCGTAATCTCTTAATAATTTATACCCTTTAACCGTATAATAAACATAATGAGGACCTTTTTTTCTTCCTTCTATTTTCCAAGCGCTAATATTCTTTACGGACGACAAAACCTTGACCAAGAAATCAAGGCATAAATCTTTGCAAGAAAAAAAACGCTCTTTTTTACCTTCGTAATTATAAAAACGTCTGCAAGGCTGAACGCACATTCCGCGAAGCCCGCTTTTTCCTCCTAAAAAACTGCTCCAGTAACATCTGCCAGAAACTCCGTAACATAATGCGCCGTGAATAAAGATTTCCAAATCAATGTCTGCCGGAGCCGCGGCGGCAATAGACTTTATTTCGTCTATGTCAAGTTCTCGCGGTAAAACAACCGTTTTAACGCCCAAATTTTTTGCGGTTTTTAACGCCGCTCCAAAGGTAACGCATGCAAGGGTGGATAAATGAATTTGTTTTGAGAATCCGGCATCTCTTGCAAGCTTAATAAAACCGGCATCCTGAATAATTAAAGCGTCCGGTTTGACATGCTTTTCAAGCGCTTTAATAAGCTTTCCCGCATAATCGACTTCATCCTCTTTTAATAAGGAATTCATCGCAATAAAAATCTTTTTGCCTTTATCATGGGCAAGCCCCGCTAAAGAAACAAGCTCTTCTACGGTAAAATTATCCGCTTTCATTCTTGCGGAAAACTCTTTAAGCCCGCAGTAAATACCGTCTGCATCCGCCGCCAACGCCGCAAAAAAAGAGGCTTTTCCACCGGCGGGAGCTAAAATTATAGGTTTTTTGTTCATATTTTTATATATCCGTTATTTCAAACAAAACATTGTAATTGGTTTAAAATTTAATTAAATAAAAGTCAGGACTGTTTTTTTGTTATTATTCTTAATATGCAAAGTTATCTAAAATGAATTCTCTCTTTTATCAACCTAAAGATAAATAGCTATTTTATTTGTATAAGCTTATATATGAAAAAAAGCGGAAAGGGGCTTCGGTTGAAAAGTGATAAAAAAATTTAAAGAGCAGGTTAAAACCGGTTTGAAAAAATTATAATAAACTGTTTGTCGAGAGAATTTCAATTCATATTTCTATCAAGCTAAATTCATACTTTTTTTTATCTGTCGCTTGGTTAAAAATTGTTGTTTGTGAGATTACGCATTTACAAGAATTTCCGACGTGAAGTTGTTTAATCTTTTCGGTTAGTTCATTAGGGTATTTCCCTTCGTAACGTTTGTTATCAGAATAGATTTCAAATTTACCTTTTAAACTCAGCGTGATTATTGTGCCTTCTAATTTTATTTTTTTCGGTTTACTTAATTGGATATTATTAAGATTATTATATATTGATGATATTTTTTTTTTGGTCCCATCCCATTTTTTTATTGTTTCGTCTGGCGTATGCCAAGTTAAGTCCAATTCCAAATCGTTTTTATCAAGTTCTTTTAAAAAACATGATAAGTATTTAATACTTTCCGAACCTACAACAGGTATGTTTTCAATTATTCGATCCTGATATTCGGAATTTAAAAGTCCAAAAACATTATCAAGCGATTTTTGGATAATACTATTTCCGAACATATCCGGCGAAGTTTTTGCAGACAAATAAAAAATTGTTGAGCCAAGCCCTAAATTTTCAAGCCTTAAATCAATCTTATCGTTAATTATTCGTTTGATTTTGTCTCCGCCCTTATCTCCGTATTCAAAATATTTTGAAGCGTTGAAAACCAATTTATAAAATGAGTTTGTTATTCCGCCGACTAATGATAAAGGAAAAGTTCCGAATTCCGTAACGCCGCCTTTTAATCTTAATTGAATTATTTCCTTTTCACGTTTTAAGTTTTCCCGATGAAGCTGCTGTTGTAATTCCGAAATTTGACTTTCTAAACTTTGAAGCGTCAGTTTGTGAGAAAAATTATTCGGGTCTTCCTGCGACAGTTTCTTATACTTATCAATAAAGATTGTAAGTTCTTCGATACCTTGAGTTAGTTTTTTAATTGAAGACATAATTTATCCTCGGAATCCCTTTAGCTTTTTCGTCTCTTGAAAAGCCGAACCAGCCTTGCCAATAGCTTCTTCTATTAGGTTCGGCAGCCAGCTCAAAATAAACATCGCAATGGTAACGAATTTTTGAAATATCTCGGTTAAACAATTCGCTTATAAGGTTTTGTTTATCTGGCGTTAAATTGTTCAATTGGTTTGGGTTACAAAAAAAAACAATATCTATATCGTCCGGTTCCGGTTTATGTGTTGAATACGAACCGTCAATCCATATTTCCGCCGAAATTCCAAGTTCGACAAATTTATCTAAAAAATCTTTAAATCTGTTTGTTAAAAACTTACGTCTTTCATTATTTTCAAAAGGAATAACAAAAATATTATCAATATCGTCAAGCAATATATCATGAAAACCTGCCGGATATATAGGTTTAAATTCCATTTTGTTTTTTTTACGTCCTTTTTATATAGCTATTCTTATTCTTTTACAAAGTCAATTAACTACCGTTAAATATTTATATTTTTTTACTATTTTTGTCAATTCCGTTATTGTAAAAACAAATCGGACGGAGCGCATTTATGCGAGTTCGTCTCCGATTATAAAATTTCTCTTCGCTGCGCGCGTTAATATTAATAAAATCATATAATTAAATTATAAATAAAAACGCAATATACGCCCTCTCTATACTCTAATAATAGTTTGTCATATTAAATGCGCAAATCACAGTTAAAACAACTAATAAAATAAAGTCCATAAAAAAACTTTTAATTATAAAATTTACTCTTTGCAAAACCTATTTTTTGAAATATAGAGGGTTTTTTATAAAATAAAACCTAATTAAAAACGTTCATTATTAAAAGTTTTTTAATTGCAAAAGATAATGATTAATTTCGGCGGATAACAAGCTGCGAAGTTGTAAATTAAAATTTAAACAAAGGATATTAAATGAAAATAGCGGTTACAGGCAAAGGCGGAGTAGGCAAAACCACATTATCCGCTCTTATTATAAGAACGTTAAACGCCGAGGGCAAAAAGGTTTTGGCAATCGATGCGGATCCGGACGCAAACCTTGCGTCTGCAATAGGAATTGCAAATGCGGATAAAATAATCCCCATAGCCAAAATGAAAGAGCTTATTTTTGAAAGAACAGGCGCAAAAGCCGGAACCATAGGCGGTTTTTTTAGTTTAAACCCAAAAGTTGACGACCTGCCGGATTCCTTATCCGTTAAATTCGAGAATATAAAGCTTATGAAACTTGGAGGCGTAAAAAAAGGAGGCTCCGGCTGTATTTGTCCGGAAAGCACATTATTAAAAGCGCTTGTAATGTATGTTGTTCTTTTAAGAGACGAATTTGTAATAATGGACATGGAGGCGGGGATAGAACATTTGGGCAGAGCTACTGCAACCGGAGTTGATAAACTTATAATAGTTGTGGAACCCGGGCAAAGAAGCATAGAAACCGCTTTAAACATAAAAAAACTTGCGTCCGAAATATCTCTTAAGAATATTGCAATAGTAGGAAACAAAATAAGAAATAAGAAAGATGAAGAGTTTTTAAAAAAACGGCTTGCGGATTTTAAATTTCTCGGGTTTATCCCTTACGATAATCAATTAATAGAAGCGGATTTGAATTCAATCGCCTCTTACGACATAAATTCGGAAGCAAAAATAAAAGCAAAAGAAATAACTGATACTTTAATAAGATAAGGGAGGAGAGGAAAGAAGGGAAAGAAAGAGGCGTAAAATGGTTTTTTGCAATTCAACATCTTCCTCTTTCCCTATTTTCCTATCTCTTCCTTTTTATGTCTTAATTTATTTATGGATATTTATTATGATAATTACTGAAAGACTAATTGAAAACTCCAAAAAATACGGAGATAAAATCGCTCTTGTAGAACTTGAACCGGCAATAGGCAGGCGTTGCGAAATTACATGGAAACAATTTAACAAAAAATCAAATAAGGCGGCAAACGCTCTTGATTCAATAGGGATTGAAAAGCAAGATAAAGTCATACAACTTATGACAAACTCGATGGAATGGCTTCCCATATATTTCGGAATATTAAAATCCGGCGCATTGGCTGTTCCTTTAAACTTTAGATTTTTTGCGGAAAAGATAAAAAAATGCGCGCAAATATCCGAAGCAAAAGCTATTTTTTTCGGAGAAGAGTTTATCGAGCGCATAGAATCGATAAAAGATTCTTTGAATAACACAATAAAAACATATATTTTTACCGGCGGCGAGGATATTTGCCCCTCTTATGCAATTTCTTACGAAAAATTTATTGCAAATGCGCAAGATGACGAGCCGAACGAAAAACCAAACATAGAAGATGACGCCGCAATATATTTTACATCCGGCACAACAGGTTTGCCGAAAGCTGTTCTTTTAACCCATAAAAATCTTGAATTCGCAGCTATTACAGAGCAAAAACATCATCATCAAACCAATGAAGACAACTTTTTATGTATCCCTCCGCTTTATCATACAGGCGCTAAAATGCACTGGTTCGGCAACTTTGTAGCCGGCGCAAAATCGGTTTTGTTAAAAGGGGTAAAACCGGAATGGATACTTAAAGCAATATCCGAAGAAAAAATAACAATAATATGGCTGCTTGTTCCATGGGCGCACGATATATTAATAGCTTTGGAAAACAAA
>JAOZTP010000141.1 GCA_029939135.1 Desulfobacterales bacterium | reverse complement strand
CTCCATGCAACTATTTCGGTAAGGATCAATATGGAAAGGTAATTTTTATCAAAGATTAAAAATAAGTGAAATATATCTTCTACGTCAGCATACAAAAGAGCATGCTCAATTAAAAAAGAATCGTCAATATTTGCTCTGATACTCTCCGTATCATAGCTCCAAAAACAATTCTGTTTAATCAGATTTTTTATAATTTTTTCTTTTGTATTAATTCGTTTGGAAACGTTCAAAATTTTTTAGTTCTTTTGGGTATATTTTTTAATTATCTCTTACAAATTTTTTTATATATTCCGTATCGTTCGGAGATAAATTAAATTTAACCGACACATCTTCCAATATTGCCTCTTCGGGTTTATTTTTATTGTCTTCTCTTTGATCGGATAGCCATTTTATCGCTTTTTTTATATGTTCCCCTTCCGGCTGTATGGACATTTATATTCCCCTTTTTCTCTCTGTTTAAATTTTGTTGTATAACTTCTTAATTCGCCTGCTTGCTGCGTTATGCGAAAATTTTAATCCTCGAAATGCTTGACGTTAAAATTTTCGCATTGCCTTACAAACGAACAAATTTCTTTGTTATATAATGAAATTTTTCTCTGTTTATATTCAACCTTGAGATGTTCAAAGTTTTTTTGCGTAGCGGTTCTTGCCGATTGGAAAACAATTTTTAACAAGGTTTGAGTTAAGTTGACGCTACAACTCAAGTTGAGCAAAACGCAGTTGAAAATCCCAAAAGACAAGCAAAAGCGGAGCAAACAAACTCGGACATCTAACACCTTTTATAATCATTTATTTTTGCGTCTACAATATTGATATTTCCTCTTTGTAGAGATTAAAATAAGAGAGCAAAAATTAAATATCAGATAACTCTCGGCACAATAAAACTTTGAGCCTCCTCATCTTTTTCAGGAGCGTTTGCCAAAGTTTTATCTTTGGACAGATGAACGCCCGCAATATCTTCTCGGACAATATCCTTTTTTGTTATAGTATGA
Source organism: Desulfobacterales bacterium (assembly GCA_029939135.1). Lineage (GTDB taxonomy): Bacteria > Desulfobacterota > Desulfobacteria > Desulfobacterales > JAFDMD01 > JAFDMD01. Next base: position 3,682 of record JAOZTP010000141.1, on the reverse strand, counting down.
AAAGTAGGTTCGACCCCTTTGGCGTCTATATTTTCCAAAGCCTCCATGTATTTTAAAATATCGCCGAGTTGCGGCGCTATCTCTTCAATAGCCCCTTCGCTAAGCTCAAGGCGGGCGAGACGGGCTACCTTTAAAACCTCCTCTTTTCCGATTTTTTCGGTTTCCATTTTACTAACCTTTTTTTATTGTTAAGATGATAGGGTTGATTTTTGATTTTTCCAATTCTCTTAATATTTTGCTCGCTTCCGATTTTCTGTTAAACGGACCTATTCTTACTCGATACCAAACTTTGCCTTTTTTGGTTGCCGAAGATACGTAAGCTTCGTATCCTATTTTTTTCAATACCTTGATAAATTTTTCCGAATCTTGCTTGCTTAAAAAAGAGGCTGCCTGAACAAGATAAATATTTTTTTGCGCCTCCGACTTTTTATCGACTTTTTCACCTTCGCTCTTTTCTATTTTATCCGCTTTTTTCGCTTTGCTTTTTTCTACTTTCTCGGTTCTATTTGTATCATAAGTTTTATTGGCGTCTTGTAAAAGTTGCGATATTGCGATAATCTTTTGATCCGAAAAACGGTTATAATCGGAACTTCGCAAAGCTTCATAATATTCCAAATCTCTTTTTTCGGTTATGCCGTCCTCTTTGGAATTCCTTTTTGTAGAATTGCCTTCCATAGAATAGATTTCTTTTGTCTGCTCGGCGTTCGGCTCTTTTCCGAATTTAACCGTAACCATTCCCCTGCCCACAAAAACCCCAAGTAAAAACATCCATACGGATATAAGTATATACAAACCCCATTTTTTAACCGGTATTTTATAATCATTTATTTTTTCTGGTTTCATTTTTGTTACATATGCTCCAAAGCTTTGACGCCCAAAAGGTTTAAGCCTGATTTTATTACAATTTTTATTGCTTGGGCAAGGTATATTCTTGCTTCCTTAAGTAGGGCGTCATCGGTTAATATCTTATGTTTATTGTAATAATTATGAAATAAAGATGCAAGTTCGATTAAGTAATATACAATTCTATGAGGTTCTGCAAATTTTGCCGCAAGTATTACCGTTTCTTGAAATAAAAAAAGATTTTTTATAATAGATATTTCTTCCGGCTCCTTTAAAAGCATAAGAGCCGAAATATCATATTTATTTGCGAAAGAAACCTCTTTATCATCATGTTCTTTGGAAATAATACTCGATATTCTGGCGCTGACATACTGAACATAATATAAAGGGTTATCCGAGCTTCTTTTTTTTGCAAGTTCCAGATCAAAATCCAAAGGGCTTTCATGATGCCTTGTTAAAAAAATAAATCTTGCGGCATCCTTTCCAGTCTCTTTTACAACCTCTTTTAACTGGACAAATTCTCCCGCCCTTGTTGACATTGCTATAGGAACTCCGTCTCTTAAAAGGTTGACAAGCTGAACCAAAATAACCTGAAAGTTTTCTTCGTTATAACCTAAAGCCTGTATTGCGGCTTTTAATCTGAGAATATATCCGTGATGATCCGCTCCCCATACCTCTACAACTTTATCAAAACCCCTCTCGAATTTGTCTTTATGATACGCAATATCCGAGGCAAAATATGTGGTCTCTTTATTTTGCTTTGACACGACTCTATCCTTTTCGTCTCCGAATAAAGAGCTTTTAAACCATAACGCCCCGTCTTTTTCGTATATATGCTTTTTTTCTTTAAAACCTTTTATAGCGCCCTCTATTTTGCCGGTTTCATAAAGAGAGCGCTCAGAAAACCAATTGTCAAATTCAACTCCAAATTCGCTTAAATCCCGTTTAATTCCTTTTAAAATCATATCCGCCGCAAATTTAGCGCAAAACTTTACGGCTTCATCTTCTTCGGCTTTTAAAAATTCATCCTTTTTTAAATCTTTTATTTTATTTGCAATATCTATTATATATTCGCCCTTATAGCAGTCTTGAGGAAAATCTACTTTTTTGCCGAATATCTCTTTGTACCTTAAAAAAACGGATCTACCGAGAGTCTTTATCTGCCTGCCCGCATCGTTTAAATAATACTCTCTGCTTACCTTATAACCGCAAAAAGAAAAAATTTCGGCAAAAACGTCTCCTATCGCAGCCCCTCTACCATGTCCTATATGCAAAGGTCCCGTAGGATTTGCGCTTACAAACTCTATCAGAACTTTTTTTCCTTTTCCAATATTTGCGGCGCCGTAAAGCGCTCCCTTTTTATGTATCTGTTTTAATATCGGATACCAAGATTTTTTTGAAATAAAAAAATTGATAAATCCGGCTCCGGCTATCTCAGTTCTCTCTATTATTCCGTCCGGATCCTTTATATTATCCAAAAAAATTTGAGCTATTTTTTTTGGCGGCATCTTATACAAAGATGCGCTTTTCATAGCCGCATTTGTAGAAAAATCTCCATGTTCCGCCTTCTTCGGCTCTTCTATCTCAATTTCTACCGAACGCGCAGACGGAAAAGCCCCCTTTTCATAGGCTTGATTAAATGAATCGGTTATAATTTTACAAAGTTTATTCTTCATGTTTCCCCTGTTTAAATTTGTTTCCCAAAAAACATCCGTCAAAATGACAATTAAAAAAGTTGTTTTCCGTCCTGTTAAGCGGGGCGAAAAACGCCTTAATTATTTTAAATAATCATTCTTTTTTGCGTTTCAATATTTTCAATATTAGAACGAAGCGCTAAACCTTTTTATCATCCTCTTTTAAGCCATTTTTTTCAATAAAAAAAGAAACCGCTTAAATATTTTTTACATAACTTAAAATATATGATAATTAAACTGAAATTATTATGGTTATAAATATTTTATAAGTTTATATCTCAATTAAAGATGGATGAGTAACAAAACCCTTAAAAACGGAAAAATAAAAAGCTATGCAAACGGCTTACCGAAAGGCTGATATATTATGTTAAAAAAATATTGGATTATCCTCTTTTTTTCTATTTTTTATATATCTTGCTTTCCATTCCAACAAAAAGGAGATCAAGACTCTACTTCCGCCGGAATGAAGGAGATAAAAAAAGGCTCCGCTTGGTATAACAGAGGCTGCTATTATAGAAGCCTTAATAACTTTATAAAAGCAAATGAACTTTTTTCCGGCGAGGATTCCGCGGCAGGAGTCGCTATGAGTTTAAACAACATAGGCAATAGCTACAGAGCCTTCGGAGATTCTAACAAAGCCGAAGTCTTTTTAAAAGAGGCGTATCAAACATATTCGGACATAAAAGATTACAAAGGCATGTTGCAGGTATTATCCAATATCGCCTCCTTGCTTATAGAAAACGGCAAAAAAGCGGAAGCCTTAAAAATCATTAAATCCGCGGATAAAATATCAGAAGATAACAATATAATTTTTACCCCTTTGCTTAATATAAAAGCCGCGGTTATGATAAAAGAAAATAAAAACAACAAAGCGGAACAACTGCTTAATAGCGCCTTGCAACAAGCGGAAAAAAACTCTTCTGCGTATGCCGCCGCAAACTTTTTACTTGCGGAAATAATGATAAAAAAAAAGGAGTATAATTCGGCTTTAAAACATCTTGATACGGCGCTTGCTATTGATAAAAAAAACGGTTTTTATAAGGGGATGGCGGGAGACCTTGAAAAAATAGCCAACGTAAAAAGCGCTATCGGCAAAAAAAAAGAGGCTGTTTTTTACCTTAAAAGAAGCGTAAAAATCTACGCTT
>JAOZTP010000140.1 GCA_029939135.1 Desulfobacterales bacterium | reverse complement strand
CTATGGAATGGGAAACTTCGTGTCCTAACGTAGTTGCAATCGAAATGAATCTTTTTTAAACTTTCTATTTTTTTCTATTGGCATATTATTAGAAGCTAAATAAATTTTTTCTTCAATTTCAGATAATGATTTAACCTTTATAATATAATACAAACTGGCGATCGAATCTCTATATATTGAAAAAGTAATATCATTATATGTTAAATTCTAAAGTCCTATTAGTTTTATTCTGAACTCTAATAGTTCCTTTAATAAAACTTTTTGAATTTAACCTATTATTTAATTTTACTATTAAAGATAAGTTATTATTCATATAAGATAAAATAGTATAATCAGGTTTTTCGCAGCTTATTAACATTAGAACGATTATAGCTAATATAAATATATAGTTATTTATCTTCTTCATTTTCATTATTATACATCTCTTTTATATTATCAAATATAGTATTAGGACGAGGGTCAATATCCAAAGGCGTTTTTATTCCCCCTTTTTTCGCAATATCTTGCACATCATCCGCACAATTATCTGTATATAAACTATATTTGCCTTTTTTCATATTTTTTAACTCAAAAGCCTTTCGGCTAATTTTTTTATCTTGTTCTTTTGTTGTTTTGATATAAATATTACTTTCTATATCTTGTTTTAATTTAAGCACGTTATCAGAGCCATAAGGTAAAATCTTTACAAAATCAGAATATCCCATATTGAATAATAAACCAATGGTAGAAGGGTCTTCGTCTTTTCCTATATATTTATCAAATTTATACCAATTCCCATCTTTATCTTGAAAATATCCGCTCATATGCCCATGACCTCCTGCGCCGCTTCGGTCGATAGAAAAAATAAAATCTTGCTCAACCTCTTCATACCCAAGCTTCCCTGCAGAAGAACTATTATTTTTTATTAACTTATTATTATTATATATTTTTTTTCCATCTTTACTATATTTTTCTCTCCATTGTTCGCTTGTTCTAACAGTATTTGTAATCTCCGGCAAATCTGCCAACCCAAATTCCATGTTTAAGGAATCATTTAAGTTGCCGCCCATTAAATCGGCGTAATCTTCGCCGTAATCTCTTAAATTTGATTTATCTATGGAATGGGAAAACTCGTGCCCCAAAGTGTTTGCAAAGGCTTCATCTTCGGATATTTCTGATTAATGTATTAGCAAAAGCAATCAGTTCTTTCTCATCCATCTCAAATTCAGGCGACTCTTCCATTGCAACAATTTGTAAAATTACCTGTTGGACTGATTCTTCAACTTCAATACCTAAATCCATATATTTTTTATGCGCCCAACGAGCTATTCTTACCACATCAAACCCAGTCTTTATTTGCTCTAAAAGATCAAATCCAAAATTTTTTGCTGTATAGCTCATGGCTTTACCTCCTTTCCTGTCGGGGGATAGTGTGGCGATGAGACCGTTTGACCATTTATTGATTTTGGATGTACTCTACTCACATCATCCCCATATTTTATAATACCGCTACCTATTTCATCCCCATACTTAAACCCCAGTTTCCCGCCTTTGCCGATAATATCTCCGGCAATGGGAAGTATAGATACGACAGAAAGCCCCGCCTCGAAGTAGTTGCCTCGTAATGTTGAAATTATAGCGTTTGTTCCGTCGCTTATTGGGGTAGGGTCTAATATACCCGCAGCGTCAAGGGATAGTTGGGTATTATTTAATATTGTTTGTTCGGTTTTATCCCATTCGGCTTTTATTCGATTTGCTTCTTTTACGTCTCCGGCTTTTACTGCTTGCCAATATTTATAGTCGAAGTATTCTAAAACTTTTTGCTCAACCTCATCATACCCAAGCTGCCCTGCAGAATAAGTATTATTTATTATTAAGGGATTATTTTTATTTTGCTCTCTCCATTGTTCGCTTGTTCTAACGGTATTTGTAATCTCCGGCAGATTTGCCAAATCAAATTCCATGTTTAAAGAATCGTTTAAGTTGTCTCCCATTAAATTGGCGTAATCGTGGCCGTAGTTTTGATTATTTGCCTGATCTATGGAATGAGAAACTTCATGTCCTAACGTAGTTGTAAAAGTATCATCTTCAGATATTTCGCCGGTATCTAAATATATTTCGCCGGTATCTTTAACAAACATTCCTTATATCAAAGATTATTGCTTATATGAATGTATTATTTAAAATAGACTGACATACAATCCATATCAAATCTATATTTAGAAGGCTTTGTTTTTAATGGTTTTCCTTTATAATAAAGATACACTTTATAAATATCTCCGCCCTCCTGTATTGGTCTGACATAGAAAAGTTTTGTTTCAGGGGGTATCTTACATATACCATACTTTTCTTGTGTCATTATGTATAAAGGCTTATCTATACTAATTACTTCGCTATTCATATTATACGTTAGTCTGCCAATAAAGAATCCTGTTAATATGCAAAATAAACATAAACAGCTTATTAATATTAATTTCATTTTCCAGTCCCTTCCTTTACTATATTTTTTCGTTTTTCAGGCACATTCTTTATTATATTTTTTCGTTTATTTAAAATGTTTTCAATGTCTTGTGGCATAAATGTCTTCTCCGGATATCCTTTAATTTTTGCGGCCTGTTTTTCTATCCAATTTAGCCCCCTACCTGTAATATCTTCTCCTAAATTTATATCTGTTCCTAATTCAAAATTAGTCTTTGAGATAGTGGTGCAATTATTCTTGCCCCAGTGGTAATCTGCGTTCAACTTATATTGTTTCATGTAATCCCCAGCAGCTTTTTCAATCCCTAATTCTTTAATCATATCATTATATTGCCCGATTATTTTTAAATCATGCTCTTTATTGGTTTTAAAAATATAAGTATTAGTTATTCTGCCTATACTTTTTTCGCTCTCTATATATTTATTGAAATCATTCCATACTTTTAAAATTCCGTCCCCTATTTCTCCAAAATCTCCTCTTACGCCCTGATAACGTCCGAAATCATAAGTTTTATCATACTGATTTCCGTCATCATCATATACCCTTAAAGCAACATGTCCATATCTATGACTACCATAAGGACCGCCTATAACAAAGGCAACGTCTTGCTCAACCTCATCATACTCAAACAGTCCGGCAGAATAAGTATTATTTATTATTAAGGGATTATTTTTATTTTGCTCTCTCCATTGTTCGCTTGTTCTAACGGTATTTGTAATCTCCTGCAGATTTGCCAAATCGAATTCCATGTTTAAGGAATCGTTTAAGTTGCCTCCCATTAGGTCGGCGTAATCTTCGCCGTAGTTTCTTGAGTTCGACTGATCTATGGAATGGGAAACTTCGTGTCCTAAAGTGTTTGCAAAAGTATCATCTTCGGCTATTTCGCCGGTATTGAGGTATATATTACCCGTTTCTTTAACAAACATTCCTCCTGATTCCGCCGCCGGCCCCTGATTGATAAAATCGGAATTATATATTAATAAATCGCTTCTTTCTATTCCAAGTTGATCCGACAAATAATTAAGATGCATTTGCTGTGCATATTGTTTTGCTTCCGGCGCAGCATTAGGGTCGCTCATTATAGCGGCAATTTCCGGGTTATCCGCTACGAAATTTTTTGAAGCATGCTGATATGCAAAGGAATCGTATATGTAATCGCCAACGTTTGACCATTGTATAGGGTCGGTTGCGTCAAACGCTTTTGTTATCCCGTCCGCTACTGTTCCGAATATTTTAACGCTTCTTTTTGTGTTATCATATATATCTTCTGCGGTTTTAATCGGATGTAAAATAACGTCGAGCATTTCGGAATCTGCTTCTAAAGTAACTCCCGTATCCTTTGTTTGAACTTGAGCATAGGTTGAATCTCTTTTAAGTTCGCTTATGTCTTGATTCGGCTCGTCTCTTATTATTATATCTCCGTTGCCTATTACGGCTCTGTTTAATTGTCTTTTATCGCTAAATCCAAAAGAGGAGTTAAAGCCGCCGCTTCCATCTTTAGCTTGCTCGTTACCCTTTGTTCCGTATTCTTTGCTCCAGCTTAAACCGCCGCCTATTGTGTTGCTTTTATCTTTGTCTCTTATATCGGAATATTCAAGGCTTCCGGTATCAAGAGTTAATTTGTCCGAAGTCGAGGCTATAATATTGGGTAAGGTTAAAAGCGATAAATTATAGAGAAATATATTTTACAATAAGTTAAGGCACTTCAATCAATTCGCGTCTACGCGCCATCTTTACTAACGTTTTTTTTTCATTAAAATATAATTTCAGATAATCAATACCAAATTTTGAATTATAACCTATATCCCAATTTCTATCAGTTTCAGTATCTAATATTATGGGATCAACATCTTCTATAATACTATCATCTATAAATGATAACATTATATATTTTTTATTTAATTGTATTATTGAAATAATGTCGTGATTACTCATTCCTAATTTAATAATGTGATTTTTTATACGATAGTTAGTTATGTTTGATTGTATATAATAACTTTCATTAGGTTTTTTATTTTTTCTCGGTTTAACTAAAATTATCGCTTTTAATTTGTTATTATCAAATATTAATCTCAAGCTATTTCTGTGTTCCAATTCAATATCCCATTCTGAAAAATATTTATATAATTTGTTAGCATTTTTTATAGTATATTTATAATTTTTTCGAGAAAAGCCCAAAGAAAAATAATCAATCTTCGCTTCTACATAAACTGATCTTGCCCTTCTACCAAATA
>JAOZTP010000139.1 GCA_029939135.1 Desulfobacterales bacterium | reverse complement strand
CCTCTTTATCTAATTCCTCTATTATATTTTTTAAGACTTGCTTTTTTGTGGCAAATATAAAAAGGGTTTCTATGGATTGAACGGTTTTAAGAATTTTTTCGTACTTGGCATTATTAACGTGTTCCGAATGATTTTTAAATTTTTCAAATCTTTTTCTAAAATTTTTTACCGGTTCTATTCTTACGCCTCTGCCGGTAGCCTGTAAAACGAATTTTTTAGCCTCTTCGTTTACTCCTATGTTTATAAAATTTATTACGTTGGGTCTGTTGCTGTCCCATCCTTCCGTAAATATACGGGAGCCGAGGAGGATGTTTATAGGATTTGTGCTGTCATTTATTCGGCTGAAAAAGCTTTCTGTATATGGGGTTTTGCTTTCTATGTAATCATTAAGAAGATCGGCTTTAAATTTATCGGCTTCGGATATGTATATTAAAGCGAAAGGCTCGGAGGAATTTTTATGAGTAAAGGCTATCTCTTTGGAATTTCCGGCTATTGTAGAATATTCTATGCCGCCCTGTTTTTCTGTATTGAATATATGTTTTAAAATATCCCCTTTTGTAATTTTCTCTATTATGTCCAAAAAATTTTTGGATATTTTTTCCATATCAAAATGATATGTTAAATTTTCTTTAAAATCATCCGCCAAGCTTTCTTTTGCCTCTTCTATTTTAAAATCCCCTTTTGCTATTTTAACAAGCTTGTTAAAGAATATTTTAAGTTCCGCATCCGTAGCGTTTACCCTGTTTGCAATGGTAACGAGCATGGGATTATGATAAAATCCGGCTTTTATATCGTCTATTTTTTTTTTCTCTTTTTTTACCGCCGCCAATGTTATTAAAGACTTTAAAACTATTTTTTCTCTTTCTTTTTCGCTAAATTCTTTATTATTTTTTTTATCAAAGTATTTATACTCGGAGTTCATAATTTTTAGGCGTTTGCCGTATCCTGCGGCTATAAATTCTTTGAGGTTGAAATTATAAACTGTGGTTACAATATCTATAAGTTCTACAAAGGTTGCCGAAAAATTGAACAAGAATCCGTTTTTGCTTAAAGCGGTATAATATTGTTGTCTTTTGCTGGCGTCTTTTATTCCTTTATGGGCTTCGTCTAACAGAAGATACCAGTTTCCGTTATTTAATATGTTTTCGTAATCTATCCTTTGTTTGTAGGCGTCTTTTTTTACGGAAACATTATTTTTATCGGATATGTTGTCTGCCCTGTAATAAAAGATGGTTACCCTTTCGCCGGAAAACATATCCCCTTGCCGAGCCGTTTTGGCAAAGTTTTTTAAGCTTTTAAGTTCTATGGTAAGTTTATAGCTTTTATTAAAGGTTTCTATCTGTTTTTTTATCTGGCTTAATATGTTTTCTTTGGGAGCGAGTATAAGGATGTTTTTTTTTGGTATTTCTCCTGCTTGTATCAGATTAAAGAGTATTTGGATAAGTTTTATCATAACAAGGGTTTTGCCGGAGCCTGTAGCCATCCAAAAGGACGCCCTGTTTATAAAGTTTTCAAATGGTATATCGGAGTTTTCTTTTTGATAAAAACGGTTGTAAAAATCAAAGCTTTTATCTGCGCATGTTATATGAAGATTTTTTTCAAAGTCTGCATCCAATCCGTTGTTTTGGTATAGCTCGTAGAATTTTTTTTTATTGTTAAAATAAAGATATAGGCAGTTTAATATGTTGGATAAAGCTTTTTGCTGATAATCGTAAAGTTTATAATCCAAGCCGAAATCAACAATATTTTGCATGTTATAGATTTCGGGGATGTTATCCGGCTTTTTTTCGCAAATTTTTGCAAGTATTATTTTTTTTTTTATTTCCGGCTTTTTCATTTATTGGCTTTTCCACCATATAAGAGGTTTTATAAAGGAGTATTTATCATAGGTTATTTTGTTAAAAATAATTTTTTCCTCTTTCCCTTCGTTATCGAATATAGCGTAATTTTTTTGAAGCTTTTTTATTTTTTTCCCAGTAAGGTTGGAGATTGTTTCGGCTATGTCTATATCGGGATAAAGTTTATAAAAATCTATTTGCTCCGTCTCTTTTTTGTAATCTATTGTAAGAGCGTCTAACATTTTTTGATCTTGAGCAAAGGTATAACCGGCAAGCTTTTTTTGGTTTTGCTCAAGCTCTTTGGTTTGGTTGTCATATTCACATTTTGCAAGGGTTTCTTCGTATTGTTCCAATTCGTAGTATTTAAAAAAACCGCCCGCATTGTTAGAGTTGTAATTTTTTTTAACCTCTTTTTCTTTTGAAATGCCGGATTTATCGTAAAATAAAACTTTTTTCATACGGGGTATAATCACTTCGTAAAAATGCTCGCCCATTTCAACTCCGAGCCATTTTCTGCCAAGTTTATGAGCGACTGCGGTTGTTGTGCCGGAGCCGAGAAAGAAATCTAATATGATATTGTTATCTACAGAGGAGGAATCTATACAACGCTTTATTCCAAATTCCGAATTTTCAGTTTGGAAATTCCACTTGCTCGTATAACCGTAAATATCCGACCAATTATCTGTTAAATATACTTCGTTCGGTTTTAACATTTGCGGATTATTATTGCCGTTTAGTTTTATTCTATTTTTTTTCTCCAAATCCAAAATTATTTTTTGAGAAGGTAGCCTGCGTCCTTCGCGGGGTAGTATCTCTTTTCCTAAAATAATTTTTGCTCGAGTTATATCATTGCCATGATTATCTATTTTAATATTTTGTTTTGAAAAGAGGTTTAGCATATTTTTAGGAATGATTTCCCAAGATTCGCCTTCAGTATCCATTGAACGCCATTCTTCTTTTTCTCTTTTTACAGTTATATGGTTAAAAAATGAGTCGTCAATGTTTTTTGAATAAAAATAAAAAGAGTCATGCCAAGTAGGAAATTTATTGCCTTTCGTTTTAATTCTTATTGACTTATTTATTATTATCTCATTTCTAAAATTTTTTTCGCCAAATATTTTATTTAAAAGCATTCTTACATACATATTCCCGTTATAATCGCATCTTACAAAAATACTCCCTTTATTATTTAACAGGTCTTTCGCCATGCCGATTCTGTTTTCCAAAAGGGTTATCCAGTTAGCGTCTTTATAATTTACTTTATATGAAAAACCTGGATTTGTTCCGAGATTAAAGGGCGGGTCTATGTATATGGTTTGGATTTTATCTTTGAATTTGGGCAAGATTGTATTTAGCGCCTGCCAGTTATCAGATTTTATAAGGGTTCCGTCAATTGTATCCTCTAAGTTGTTAAAACAGTTTAAGATATTCCACTTTAGATTTTTAAAATATTTGGTGTCTATGGGTAAAAAGGAGTATTTGGGGTTTAAAGAAAAACCGTTTGCAATATTTTTTATAAGTATATTGTTTTTATTAAAATCTTTGTCTGTAAACCCCAATTTTTCCCACTCTTTTTGTTGGAGTTCAAACTCTTTTGAGGCAATCAGTTTTTCTATTATGTTTATGTTGTCTTGAAGTTTATCCAACGTTAAAACATAATTAGATTTTCTTACGAATTTAGGCTTTTCCCAAATTGCTTTTAATTCGTTTTCAAATTTTGCAATATATTCTATAACCATGCTTGCAACCTTTTTTACCTTTTGCATAATTTTGATTTTGGATTCGGTAAAATCGGTTTTAAGATCGTTCATAAAATAATTGTAAAAATAGAGGTTAAGCTGTTCGATCAAAAAGGTTTTTGCGTCTTTATGTATAAAACAATCTATTTCGTTCTGTTTTTTGTAGTTGTAAAAAGCTTTATTCAAATCCTCTTCTTCTAATTTAAACCTTCCAAGCCGCTTGCCGCAAAAATTAAGTATCTGATCGGACTTTATAGGCGCAAACTCTAACTCTACGGTTAGCATATCTTTGTTTTCATTTATAAAAATATTGTTTAATAGTTTGCTTTTATTACATAAGGAAGGATCGAAGTTGTTTGTATCTATTATTATATGGCTGTTTTCAATATTCGGGTAATTATCTTTGATATATTTTTGTATCTCTTTTGTATCGGAGATATTTAAAATCTTTTTTAATTTGTTATATTGCGGCTGCTCCTTATATCTTACCTTAAAAAGAAGTTCCTTATCTTCTATGCGCGTAAGATAAAAAATAAGCTCCTTTTTTTCGTTTGCCTTTTGATGCTTAAGGTCGGACGCATCGAATTTAAACATTATATCTTTAAGCCGGATTTCCAGATTTTTATAACTTGCCTCCGATTTTACATAATAAAGCTTTTCGGTTTTCCAAAACAGGGTAACGTCTTCGGTATCGGAATATATTTTTTCGTATATGTTGTTATGGATGCGGGTATTCGCAAAAAAAGGGGTTCCCGTTTCGTTTAAATAGCGGCTAAAGAAGGTATAAAGTTTTTCGTAAATATAATCGAAATCGTCCGAAGAAAAATCGGATGCATCTTTTGTCAGCTCCTTTTTTATAAAAGGGATTATTTTATTAAAATATTTTTCTTTTATGCTTAAAAGATTTACAAAGCCGGAATCGCCGGTTATTTTTTCTTTTATAAAGGTTTTTTCAATTTCCGAAAAAAACTTTTCATAATTATCCGGTTTCATAGATTTGATATGCCTTTTTATGCGGTTTTGGTTTTGCCATATACTTTTAGATTATTTGGCGACTATAAAAATCCCTTTATAACCTCTGTTTAAAAGGTATCTTTCGTATTCAAGCGCTTTTGTAAAGGTTTTGATGCCGATTAT
>JAOZTP010000040.1 GCA_029939135.1 Desulfobacterales bacterium | reverse complement strand
AAAATATACGGACAGAATCATCCGAATGTAGCGGCAAGCTTAAACAATATCGGCGGGGCATTGAATTCATTAGGGGAATATAAAGAAGCGCTTGAATATTTGGAAGAAGCTTTAAAAATTTGTCTGCGTTTTTTGGGGGAAAATCATCCTAATACAAAACATACAAAGGTAAGTATAGGCATTGTTAAACAAAAGCTTAATAATTAACGCAAACAGATAAAAGAAAAGTTTAACAGAGCAGTGTTAATCTTGATATTGACTGATTAAAACTTCCCATAGATCATTTAAAACTTCCCGAAGACTATCTCAAACTTGCTATAGACCATTTGATGCCTGCCATAGATCATTTGACGCCTCCGCAAGACTACTTATTGCGTCCACAAGACTACTTCTCGCTTCCACAAGTCAATCTACGCGTAAAGTAGTCTTTGGGAGGCGTCAAATAGTCTTCGGGAGGCGTCAAACGGTCTTTGGCAGTCATCAAACGGTCTTTGGCAGTCATCAAACGGTCTTTGAGAGGCTTCAAATGGTCTTCGGCAGTCATCAAACGGTCTTTGAGAGGCTTCAAATGGTCTTCGGGAAGTTTAAGATAGTCTTCGGTAAATTTAAGATGGTCTTCGGGAAGTTTGAGATGGTCTATAATACTTATATTAAGGACGCCTCATTATGTCCTACTGTTGCAATGCAACCTCTTTTGAGCTTTTTATGTTTTGCAATGAAAAAATCAAAAGAGGTTTTTTTTAATAAAGGGATTTCTCCTCGCCGCGCTTGGCGAAATGAGATGCAAAGTAAAGTTCGTCTGTCGGCTAATGGAATAAATCGCGCTTTAAATTTTTTATAAATTCCGGAGGGCGTATAACTTTATGCTCGGCATTGATAAAGGCATGTTTTGTAAATCCTTTGGCATGAATTGTTTTTTTATCTTCGGAAATAATCTCATATAAAAAAGCGAGCCCTTTTTTATATTCCGTATCTATCGAGGTTTCGATTATAATAAGATCATCGTAATGTATCGGATTTATATATTTGCAGCCCGCCTCTGCTACGGGCATAAATATTTTTTTATCTTCTATTTCTTTATATGTTATATTTAAATTTCTGAAAAACTCGGTTCTGCCTATTTCAAAAAATCTAAAATGGTTGGCATGATATACTATGCCAAGTCTGTCGGTATCTCCGTATATTATTCTGTAATCGGTTTTAAAACTATTCTTTTCCATGTTGTTATATTCGGTTTTTTTTATGTTTCGAGTTTATATTGCGATTGGATACGGCTTGATAGCAAAGTAGTTTGTTTGTTTTTAAGGCTTGCGATAATTTTAACCGCAGGCTTATTAAATATAAGTCGGGGATTAAAATTGAGCGTAACGCAAAAAATAGACAAACCATGAAGTTATGAAGCCGTATCTTCATCTTCGATTCGAATAAAAACCGGTTTTTCTAATACTATATCTAAAGCGAATATTTCCTTTAAAGCCTTTTTAACTTCGGCTTCCTTTACAAGATAAGTAATTATTATAACCGGAACTCCTTCTTGAGGGTTTCTTTCTTTTTGATGAACAGATTTTATACTTATGCCGTAAGAGCCGAGTATTCCTGCAACCTGCGACAAAACGTTAGGTTTATCTACAAGAAAAAATCTAAAATAATAATTGGTTAAAACATCCTCAATCGGTATAACAGGCTTGCTTTTTATTTGGTCTTGCATAAATCCGGCAATCGGAATTCTTGCTTTTGTATTAAAAATTATATTTCTCGCAATATCAATTATATCTCCTGCCACCGCGCTTGCCGTAGGCATCATTCCGGCTCCGTAACCGGATAACATAACTTCGCCTACAGCGTCTCCGAATATGGACGCCGCATTTAAAGAGCCGTCTATTTTAGCGAGTATGTTGTCTGTCGATATCATTGTAGGATGAATTCTCGCTTCAATGGAGTCTCCCAAATCTTTTGTTATTGCAAGAAGTTTTATTAAATAGCCAAACTCTTTTGCATACTTAATATCAGTTTGGGTAATGCCGGTTATTCCTTCTATATAAAGATCGTCGAAATTTATTTTTGTTCCGTAAGCCAAAGAGGCTATTATTGCGGTTTTATGGGCGGTATCAAAACCTTCTATATCAAATGTAGGGTCCGCCTCGGCATAGCCGTTTGCCTGAGCTTTAGCAAGCGCTTCTTTAAACTCCATGTTTTCGTTTGCAATTTTGGATAATATATAATTGCATGTGCCGTTTAATATGCCGTTAACAGCGGTTATATTGTTGCCGGCAAGAGATTCTCGCAGACTTTTTATGATAGGTATCGCGCCTCCTACGCTTGCTTCATAAGCTATATCTACATTGTTTTTATACGCAAGTTGAAATAACTCTTCGCCTGCTTCCGCCAAAAGAGCTTTATTTGCGGTAACTACATGTTTTTTATTTTCAAGCGCTTTTATAATGAATTCTTTAGCGATTGTTTTACCGCCTATCATTTCAACTATAATATCAATGTCGTCGTCATTTATTACTTCCAAAGCATCCTTTGTAAGCGTCCCTTTTTCAAAAACAACCTCTCTTTTTTTATCAAGATCAATATCCGCCGCCTTTTTCAAATGCAGCTCCGCTCCTATTCTTTTTTTTATGATTCCCTTATTTTCGATAAGAATTTTTGCGGTTCCGGTTCCTACTGTGCCAAGTCCTAACAATCCTATATTAATTCTTTTCATAATTTCCTCTGTTTATATTTTGTCGGATAACTTTGCAGTTTGCCCGTTTGCGGCGTTGAAAAAAAACTTTAATCCTCGAAATACTACATGTATTCCTGCGGTTAAAATTTTTTTTCGCCTTGCAAACAAACAAACAAACTACTTTGTTATTCGACAAAATTAATCATTCTTTATTACGATTAAAAATCGTTATTCGTTAGATAAACGAATAAACTATTTTTATTATAAAACTTTTTTAATTCCTCGTAAAGCCTGATGGATTCTCATTTCATTTTCTATAAGAGCAAAGCGCACATAATCGTCGCCATATTCTCCAAAACCGAGCCCCGGAGACACAGCCACTTTAGCCTCGTTTATAAGAAATTTAGAAAATTCCACGGAACCCATTTTTATGTATTTATCCGGTATTTTTCCCCATACAAACATTGTTCCTTTCGGGCTGGGTATATGCCAGCCTATTTTATCAAGTCCTGCTATAAGAGCGTCCCGTCTTTTTTTGTATATTTCGCATATTTCGGAAACGCAGCTTTGATCTTCGTTTAAAGCTATTATCGAGGCTATTTGTATGGGCTGAAATATGCCGTAATCAAGATAAGATTTAATCCTGCGAAGCGCGCCTATAACCTCTTTGTTTCCAACGCAAAAACCTACTCTCCATCCCGCCATGCTGTAGCTTTTAGACATTGAAAAAAATTCTACGCCCACATCCTTTGCCCCTTTTGCCTGAAGAAAACTGGGCGGTTTATAACCGTCAAAAGCTATGTCCGCATAAGCAAAATCATGTATTACTATTACATTATGTTCCTTTGCATAATCCACTATTTTTTCAAAAAAGTTTAAATCAACCACTTCTGTAGTAGGATTATGAGGATAGCATAAAATTAAAACTTTAGGTTTAGGCCATGTCTGTCTTGTTGCGGACATAAGATTTTCAAAAAAATCCTGTTCTGGTCCCGCAGGAATTCCTCGGACGTCTCCGCCTGCAATTATAGCTGAAAAAGGATGAATCGGATATGTAGGAGTAGGAGCAAAAACAACCTCGCCGGGTCTTATTGCCACAAGTATCAGGTGAGACATTCCCTCTTTTACTCCGATGGTTACTATTGCCTCTTGGTCCGGATCTATATCTACGTTATATCGTTTTTTATACCTGTTGGCGATCGCAAGACGAAGTTTGGTGATGCCCATTGATGCGGAATATCTGTGATTATGAGGCTTTTGAGCCGCTTCTATAAGTTTATCCACTATATGGCGAGGCGTCCCCAGATCGGGATTGCCCATGCCTAGATCAATAATATCTTCCCCTTTATGTCTTGCTTCCATCTTAATTCTATTTACGGTGGCAAATACATAAGGAGGCAGCCTGTCTAATCTTGCAAATTTTCTCATCGGTATTCTCCTTTGTATGATCGTTAGCGCTTAAAAGATAATTTTGTATGTTTTCGCCTATTATGTCAAGAAAGTTTTGTTTTGTTTTTTCGCTTATATTGCTTATACTATTCTTTAATGTTATATCTTTTTCGTTTATATTTCTATTATAAAATTTCTCCCCGCTTTGTTTTATCAATCATAATAGAGAATTTTTTTTATAAAATAAAAAGAAGGTTTTTATGAAATTAAAAATAATCATTATATCGGTTTTGTTGTTAATATCCCCGCTTTTTATAGCTCAAGTTACGGCGGAAAAACTTCCGAAAGATATTGTATGGGAAACCAACGATTCGGACGCCGTATTTTCTTCGGATAAAGCTAAAAAAGGCGGAACTTTGCATTTATCATTATTAAGCTTTCCTATGACGTTTAGAACGGTAGGACCCGATTCCAACGGGGCTTTTAGAAGCGCAATATTAGATAATCATCTTAGTTTAATAGGAATTCATCCTAACACTTTAAATATTATACCGGAAATAGCGACTCATTGGGCGTTCGGAAAAGATAAAAAAAGCATGTATTTTAAGCTTAATAAAAATGCAAAATGGTCTGATGGCAAACCGGTAACTGCGCAAGATTTTGCATATACTCTGGAATTTATGAGATCCGAACATATAATCGCTCCATGGTATAATGATTATTATACTAAAGAAATTGAAAAAGTAATAATATATGACGATTATACTTTGGCGGTAGTCTCTTCAAAGCCTGTTCCAGATTTACATTTAAAACTCGCTATTATTCCAATTCCAAAGCATTATTACGCTTCGCTTGATAAAGATTTCGTTCAAAAGTATAATTGGAAAATTGCTCCTAATACGGGTCCTTATAAAATTTTTGATTTTAAAAAAGGAAAGCATATAAAATTTAAAAGAAAAAAGGATTGGTGGGCAAAAGATATTAAATATTTTAAAAACAGATTTAACGTAGATAGAGTGATATTTAAAGTGGTTAGGGATTTCAATATAAGCTGGGAATATTTTAAAAAAGGCAAGATAGACGTTTTCCCTCTTACTTTTCCTAAATATTGGCATGTTAAGTCCAACGCCGAAGTTTTTAAAAAAGGATATATTCATAAGATGTGGTTTTTTAACGATACTCAGCGTTCCGCATCTGGCATGTGGCTTAACTGCGATAAAAAAATATTTGCCGATAAAAATATCAGATACGCTTTTGCCCATGCTATGAATATAAAAAAGGTTATCTCCGAAATATTAAGAAACGACTATTCCAGACTTCAACAAGCATATGTAGGTTACGGCGAATATACTAACCCTGATATAAAAGCCCGAGAATTTGATATGAAAAAGGTAGATTTGTATATGAAAAAATCGGGGTGGAAAAGGGGAGAAGACGGAATATGGGCAAAAGCGGGAGGGCGTTTTTCGGTAGAGGTTGTATATAGCATTAAAGAGCATACTCCGCGTCTTGTGGTTTTAAAGGAGGAAGCAAAAAAAGCGGGCATTGAACTTAGGCTTCAAAGGATGGATCCTTCGGCGCTTTTTAAAAAGATTTTAGAAAAAAAACACGATACGGCATGGATGGGCTGGAGCGTTTCTTTACGTCCTCAATATTGGGAATTTTTTCACTCCGCAAATGCTCATAAGCCTCAAACTAATAATATAACGAATATTGACGATCCTGAAATTGACGCTTTAATAGATTCTTTTAGAAATTCTTTGGAGGTGGAAGAAAGAATTAAGCTTTCGCGCGAAATTCAACAAAAAGCGCATGAAGCCGGAGTTTTTGTTCCGACTTTTATGACGCCTTATGTAAGGCTCGGATATTGGCGATGGTGGAGGCTTCCGGAAATACCCGGCACAAAAAAAAGCGAAGATATTTTCGATCCTTTTTCCAGTTTGACAGGAGGGCTTTTTTGGTTTGATAAAGCCTTATATGAAGAGACAAAAAAGGGTATGAAACGGAGCGCAAGTTTTGAGCCTGTAACTATTATAGATAAGCGATACAAACAATAAAACAGTTTGTCTAACTTCGTAGTTTGTCCGTTTGCGGCGTTGTAAAAAAATTTTTAATCCTCGAAATACTACATGTATTCCTCCGGTTAAAAAATTTTTTCGCCTTGCAAGCTAACAAACCACTTTGTTAGACAACCTGTTTTTCCGGGTTATGCTAAAATTTTAATTTTAGACTTATTAAAAACAGTCTGGCGTTGTAAAAAAATTATAAATTTTGAGAATTGACAAAATCATTTTATTAGGCAAGCGGCTTTTATATATTGCGGTTATAATAACAGGATAAAAATAAGAAGCCTGTTTTGTCTAACAAGGCGAAAATTTTTATTATTATTTAGATAATTATTTCTTATAACAACAAAGGTTTCTTCTTATAATGATTACTATAATAAATTAAGGCGTAAATTATGGTTAAAGATTTAAAAATAACAATAATTCAGTCTAAAATTATATGGGAAAATATAAAACCAAATATTGGAATATTTGATAAAAAGATCAATTCCATTAAGGAAAAAACCGACCTGATACTTTTGCCGGAAATGTTTACTACCGGTTTTACAATGAACGCTGCAAAACTTGCCGAAAGTATGGAAGGCGAAACGGTTGCTTGGCTTAAAAAAAAATCCAAAGAAAAAAAATCGGATATAGCCGGAAGCATTATTATTAAGGAAAAAGGAGAGTTCTTTAACAGGCTTGTATGGGCTGGAGCGGACGGCAAGCTTACAATATACGATAAAAAACATCTGTTTAGTATTGCAGGAGAAGACAAGGTATATTCCGGCGGAATAAAAAGGACGATTGTTAATTTGAAAGGCTGGAGGATAGCTCCGTTCATATGTTACGATTTAAGGTTTCCCATATGGTCTGCAAATTTAAATGCGGTTTACGATATCGCAATATATACCGCAAATTGGCCTGCTCGACGTTCTTATGCCTGGGATACTCTTCTTCGCGCAAGGGCTATTGAGAATCAAGCTTATATAATCGGAATAAACAGGGTCGGAAAAGACGGAAACGGCGTTTTATATTCCGGCGGCAGTAAAATAGCAGATCCTTTGGGAATGCCGATATTTGACGCAGGCGACAAAGAGATTATTCATAATCAAACTCTTAAATTTGAGCCTTTACGGGAATATAGACAAAATTTTCCGGCTCTTAAAGACGCCTCCGTATAAACATTTTAACGTCCGGCTTATGCAAAATAGGTTGAGAGCTAATTTTTTTTTAATGTCGAAGCGGACAAAATAGAAAGTTATGCAACGGTTTTTTAAATATTTGTTGTAATATATAAAAAAAAAATCTATAGAAAATCGGTTAAACCGCTTTTAAGGGTTAAAAATTATAATTTGTAATATAAAAAAGATTAAGGAGAATACCGAATGGGTTTGGTCGGCAAAATGATAGGCGGCGCGCTTGGGTTTGCAATGGGCGGTCCTCTCGGCGCAATACTCGGCGCTTCATTAGGACATCATGTTTATGATAGAAAAGGGGAAAGTAGAAACGGAAAACGCATATCCTCCGGCGCCTCGGACAATCCGGACGTTACCTTTTTTGTGGCGGCTTTTTCTATGATTGCAAAAATAGCGAAAGCTGACGGCAAAGTTTCGGAAGCCGAAATTAAATCAATAGAAAATTTTATGACAAATGATCTTGCTCTTAATCAGGCGAGCCGAATGATTGCTACAAATATATTTAAAACCGCTATTAACTCGCAGGAAACATTTGAAAGCTTTGCAGTCCAGTTTTATAATCAATTTAAAGGGCAGCCTCAACTTTTGGAGATGATGATAGATATTTTGGCAAGGGTATCCGCCTCAGACGATAAGATAAGTCCAGCGGAAGAGGGACTGATTTTAAAAGCATCGAATATATTTAATTTCGGACATGATAAATACGAGGCTATTATTTCAAGATATGTTAAACAAACGGACAAATATTATGCGGTGTTAGGATGCGAAAAAACCGATTCTTTAGAGGAGATAAAAAAACGGTATAGAAAGCTTATATTTGAATATCATCCTGATAAAATAGTTTCAAAAGGCTTGCCCGAAGATTTTATGAAATTTGCAAACGATAAATTCCGCGAAATTAAAGAGGCTTACGAGATAATAAAAAAAGAGAGAGAGAAGTCTCCAGCGTAAAATTACAAATAACCGAACTTTAAAAGCGCTTTTGTATTTTTGGACCAGTTTTTTTCAACATGAACAAAAAGCTTTAAATAAGCGGGCTTGCCTGTCATTTCTTCTATCTCTTTTCTTGCTTCGGTTCCTATTTGAACAAGCTTGCTTCCTTTTTTGCCTATTATAATTCCTTTTTGAGATTTTTTTTCCACATGTATAGTCGCATGTATTTTATCTATTTTAGAGGATTCCTTAAAAGATTCTATGGTAACCGCAACCGCGTAAGGAATTTCTTCTCCAGTATATCTAAAAACCTTTTCTCTTATTATTTCCGCCGCTATAAAGCGTTTCGACATATCGGTTACAGCATCTTCCGGAAAAAGCATAGGCGATTCCGGCATAAATTTTTCTATTTCGGAAAATAAAATATCAAGTCCTGTTCCATGTTTAGCGGAAATCGGAATTATGCTTTTAAAGGAATGACCTTTAAAATGTTTTTCAATAAGGAATAACAGATCGGTTTTTTTTATAACATCTATTTTATTTAAAGCGCAAATAACAGGTTTATTAATATTATTAAGCCTGCTTAACAGGAGGTTTTCGGACCTTAAATCGGAACGAAAAGCGTCCGCTATAAATAATATAACGTCCGCGTCTCCTATTGCAGATAATGCGGCATCCACTATTTTAGCGTTTAACGCCCCTTTTGCCCGATGAATTCCGGGAGTATCTATAAAGATATACTGGCAGTTTAAACGGGTAACCAACCCTAATATGCGGTTTCTTGTTGTTTGGGGCTTTTTGGAGGTAATGGAGATTTTTTGCCCTACCATTTTATTTAATAATGTAGATTTTCCGGCGTTTGGAGCGCCGAGTATAGCTATAAATCCGGCTTTATATTTATTTGTCGTCTCTTCCAACTAACTCCTCCCATATTTTATTTTTTCCGAGTTTTGATTTTGCCGAAAAAAGTATGATTTCATTTTGGCTTATATTTAGTTTTTTTGATATTTTTTTCTTTCTTTCAAGCTGTTTTCCTCTTGAAAGTTTATCCGCTTTTGTAATAACAATGAGCGGGTTTAATGAATGAAGATGCAACCAGTCTATAAAATTAAGCTCTTGGACGCCAGGCTCTCTTCTTATATCTATAATAAAAACAATGCGGATTAAATTTTTTCTTGTCGTAAGATATTTTTCTATCATTTCGCCCCAGCTTTTGCGAACCGCAACCGGAACTTTTGCGTAACCATATCCGGGCAGATCCACAAAATAAAAGCTTTCGTTTATATTGAAAAAATTAAGCAATTGCGTCCGTCCCGGAGTAGAGCTTGTTTTAACAAGGCGTTTTCTGTTTAAAAGCGCGTTTATAAGGGAAGATTTGCCTACGTTGGAGCGTCCCGAAAATGCAATTTCCGGCAGCTCAGATTCCGGATAATGCTCCGGTTTTACCGCGCTTTTAATAAATTCTGCAGATTTTATTATCATAATTTATATTCTTAAAACCTTTGCTCCTCGAATTTTTTTGGTTTTAAGCTCTATTAACGCCCTGTTTGCATCTTCCAATGCAAATTCGTTAATTTCCGGCTTAATATTAAGTTTTGTCGCAAGCGATAAAAAATCTCTTACATCTTTTCTGCTTACGTTTGCAACGCTTTTAATCTCTTTTTCCATCCAAAGATGTTCCGAATAATCAAGCCGCAAAAGATAGTCTTTATCCGTTTTTTCTTTTCGTATGGCGTTAATAACCAATCTGCCGCTCGGTTTTAGATTTTTTAGGGCTTCCACTACGGGCTTCCATACGGGAGTGGTATCTATGATACAATCCGGCGCTTTCGGGGGAATTTCGGAAAAATCTCCTGCCCAGTCCGCTCCGAGTTCCATTGCAAACGCCCTTTCTTTCGGATTTCTGGCAAAAACAAAAATTTTTGTTTTAGGGTATAGATGTTTAACTAATTTAAGAACAATGTGGGCGGACGCCCCAAACCCTGTTAAGCCGAGATTCTGCCCTTTGGAAAGCCCTGTTAATTTTAATGATCTGTAACCTATAGCGCCGGCGCATAATAGCGGAGCAGCGTAAAATTCGTTCAAACCGTTCGAAATTGGGTAGGCAAAATTTTCCGAAATTTTCATGTATTCGGCATATCCGCCGTTGGCGTCTCTGCCGGAAGCCTTAAAATTTTTGCATAGATTTTCAGCGCCGGATAGGCAAAACTCGCATTTTCCGCATGCGGAAAATATCCAAGCGGCTCCTACTTTGTCTCCTATTTTAAATGCCCTAACTTTATCTCCCGCTTTTTCTACCCTGCCTACCGCTTGATGCCCCAAAATAATAGGCAGACGCGAAGGCGGAGTTCTTCCTTCTATTTCGTCTATTTCGGTATGGCAGACTCCGCAAGCTGTAACCTTTATTAAAATTTCCTTTTCGTTTGGAATGGGAACAGGTATTTCCGCAAGTTCCAATGGATTTGGATTCTCTTTAAGGTTGCAGAGTTTTTTTAATATCATCGCTTTCATAGATTTATGCTTATATGTCAAGTATGAAATTTTTGTATTTGTTTGTTTGCTTATCGTTAAAGTATGTTGGGTTTCGCTTCGCTTAACCCAACATACTTAATTAAATATAACGCTCCCATATGCTTCGTAGCTAATACCCCAATCTTTCTCCTACAATAACAACGGTCATATCGGTCAACATAGGTTTAAATTTCATTAAATGGTATATGCGGCATATGCGGGTAGGACTTTTGCAATCCATACAATAACCTGTTTTTGCGCATGGATTAGGCAGATTATAACGTTTAACGTTTTTAGGACAGGCAATTGTTTCAAGACGCTTATACGCTTCCTCCAAATTACGCGTAATCTTATTAAATCCCGCAATCAACACAACTTTTCCCGGACCTATTGTAATAGACGCCACTCTATTGCCAACTCCGTCAACATTTAAAATATAACCTTCCAAGGTAATGGCATTTGCGCTTGCAATATACAAATCGGAACAAAAAAGTTTTCTGACCATCGGCAATACCTGTTCCGGTTCCAATGGCGTAGGTTCCGAATTTACCGTCTCTTTATTCAAAACATTAGCGCCTTTTTCTTCCAATTTTTCAACTAAATTCAATTCAACCGCAGTCATACTGCCGCCAATGCCTACCGTTGTCCCGTTACTTACAATGTTTTGGATATATGTAACAGCCTCCTCTCTCGTTGGACAATATACGGCTCCGAATTGGTTTTTTTGCAATGCCTTAACTGCATTTTTCGCCCATAACTCTTTTTTCCATTGATCAATTTCCGGCGTTGCGCGTTTCATAATAGCTCCTCCTTTTAAAGTTATGAGTAAATAGAATATATATAAAACCAAAGCTTTTATTAGAAAGCAAATACAATGGATAGCAAAATGTTTGTATCCATAGAAACCGTAATATTAAAATTCAAATTTTAATATTTTACAAGGTTAATATTTTCATATCTTTTGCATATCCAATTTTACATGAGATTAGCTTGTTTTGATATTTTTTGTTTATAAATTTTTAAAAAAGATTTATAGAATTAAAAAAGTATTAAAATAAGCTCCCCGCATAGCAAAATAGGAAGTTGTGCAAGGGCGTTAAAAGGAGGCAAAAATGTCTAATCAAATGCGTTATGACGCAAATAAAAAATCAGTCGTCGCCGCATATTTAATATGGTTTTTTGTAGGCGGATTCGGCGGACACCGCTTTTATTGCGGACGAAAACATGCCTTAACTATGTTGATAGGCATGATTGCAAGCATTCTTCTCGCTTCTTGGGGTATCGGAGTTATAGGCGTTATCGCTTTTTGTATATGGGCGTTTGTTGACCTGTTTTCTATCCATAAATGGATTGCCGAATATAATAATAAATTAATAGATAGTATGGAAGATGAGGAGCAACCTTAAGAAGAAACGCCTATTATTTAAAAAAACTTGACTTTTTAAACTTATGAGCTTACTTTTCAATCGTAAGTTCGTAAGTTCTACCGGTTCGGATAGGTTTAATTCGATTCTGTCTCTTCATTTTGTATCATTTTTTCTCTATATTAACCGAGTCAAATTTTTCAGGAGGTTATAATGGCTAATTTTCTTATAACGAGCGGTTGCGCTATAGGCACAATGCTATTATTGGATATTTTTATAGAACCGTTGATAAAAAAGCATAAAACAGGCATATTTATTTATCCTAAAAAAAAATCAATAAAAAAATTTTTAAATTGAGATTCTATGAAGTCCGAAAAAAATATAACAGCACAACATCTCATAGTTTCCATAATAATCGGTCTGATTTCCAGCTATTTCATTTATTTGATAAAATTTATTGCGTTTTTAGATAAATTTCAATCAGTTCATCCACATGTTTTTAGTTGTGTTCTAGCTGTTATACTAATATTAATTTTTCAGCTTATTATTATAGCGCGAAAAGGTTTACTCGCAAATAAAACCGGAATTTTTTTCTACTCTCCTAATAACAATAACAAAGCTCTAAAAAAAAGTAATAATTTTTTAAAATCAAATGGTGCCGTTACTCGAAAGTTATATATACTCGGAGCAACAGGCTTAAAAACCTTTGCGGAGACAGAAGCGCCTCTTTATAATTCATTACAAAAATGCCCCGAAGTAAAAATTATTCTTGCCAATCCTAATAGCGAAGCCATAGAAAAAAGATGCGATCAGCTCAAAGATATCGACATAGAAGAATATAAACGGGAAATTTCCGATACGTTAACAAAACTGACCGAATTGCATAAAGTTAATGATAATATAAAGGTAAAATTTTATTCTTCCGAAATGTTATGGAAATTAATCATTATAGATAATTATGTATGGGTTCAACAATATTCCCCAAGTAAGCATGTTAAAAACACATCCTGCTATGCTTTTGAATTAACAGATAACAATAATTATGAAGATATATACAACTATCTTGACAAACAATTTATAAAAAGATGGGAAAGTAATCGGCTAAAAATTTATGACTTTGCTTCCAAGTCAATAAAACAGAGCGTTTGAAAGGTTAATTATGCGTCAAATAATTATGGCGGAGAGAGAGGGATTCGAACCCTCGGTACTGCTTTAAACAGCACACACGATTTCCAGTCGTGCTCCTTCAACCAACTCGGACATCTCTCCTTTGTCATATTGAAACGCCATTTATGCTAAAATAGCGCTCATAACCGCTTTGATAGTATGAAGCCTGTTTTCCGCCTGATCAAAAACTATTGAGGCTTTCGATTCGAATACCTCTTCGGTAACCTCTATTCCATCAAGCCCGAATTTTTGATAAATAGCTTCGCCTATCTCGGTTTGGCGGTTATGATATGCTGGCAAACAGTGCATAAATTTTACGTTCGGATTGCCTGCAAGTTTCAGGTTAATACTATTGACTTGATAATCTTTCAAGAGTTTTATTCGTTTTTCCCAAATATTTTCAGGCTCGCCCATAGACACCCATATATCGGTATATATAAAATCGGCGTTTTTAAGTCCTTCCGGTATATTATCGGTTATCAATATATCCGCTCCCGTTTCGGAAGCGATTTTTTGCGCCTGTTTTATAATGGTTATATCCGGCTGCAACTCTTTCGGAGCTACGGCGGTAAAATTTACGCCAAGTTTTGCGGAGCATATTAATAAGGAATTTGCTACGTTGTTTGCAGCATCTCCTATGTATGCAAGTTTTATCTTATCTATAGGTTTGTCCAAATGCTCGGATATTGTTAAAAAATCGGCAAGAGCCTGAGTAGGATGAAATTCGTTTGTAAGTCCGTTAAATACCGGAACTTTTGCATATTCCGCCAATGTTTCGATCTTTTCCTGCTCAAAGCCTCTATATTCTATTGCATCGTAGAGTCTGCCCAAAACTCTTGCGGTATCTTTTAAGGATTCTTTCTTGCTCATCTGAGATGCGGAAGGAGCTATATATGTAACCCTTGATCCCTGATCATAAGCCGCAACCTCAAATGCGCATCTTGTTCTTGTGGAGGTTTTTTCAAATATTAAGGCTATATTTTTCCCTTTTAATCTTTCTATCTCTTTGTTCTGCTTTTTAGCTTTTTTTAATTCCGCAGATAGAGTTAAAAGATAGTTTATCTCTTCTCGGCTAAAATCAAGTAGTTTTAAAAAATTTCTATTTTTCAGTTCCATTTGCATTTCCCCCTGTTTAAATTTCGCCGGATAACTTCATAGTTTGTCCGATTTCAGCGTTGGACAACCTACTTTGTTATATGAATATTTACTCTGTTTATAATTTAATTAAGGCATTGCTCCTCGCCGCTCTCGTTGATATTGCAGGGCAAAAAAAATCTCTTCCTGTCATTTCGAGCGAAGCAAAAAACTCCTTAATTATTTTGATAAAAATCTCTTATGATTTTATAATTCTTCGGGAGTAAAGGCTATAACCTTGTCTATACTATCCGAATCTGTAAAAAGCATAATAAGTCTATCTATGCCCAAAGCGTTTCCGCAAGCTACAGGCATTTTATCTAATGCGTTTAAAAATCTATCCGACATAGGATATACAGGCTTACCAGCTTTTTTCCTTGCTTCTTGTTCTACGATAAATCTATTAGTCTGTTCTTTTTTATCTGTCAATTCGGAAAAGGCGTTGCATAGCTCCAGCCCTCCTATGTAAAGCTCAAACCTTTCCGCAACCGCCGAATTTCCTCTCTTTTTTTTTGCAAGCGCCCCTTTTTCCGAAGGATAATCGTATAAAAAAACAGGTTTTGAAATATTTAAAGCAGGCTCTATTTCAAACGCCATTACTTCGTCAAATTTATCGACTGCCAAAGCTTTGGTTACGGTTGTATCCGAATATTTTTCAAAAGCTTCGGCAACAGTTATTTTTTGCCAAGGAAGGCTTATATCTATTCTATCTTTTTGATAAACAAAAAATTCGGGCAGGCTTGTTTCCGTAGCGACAAAGGTTATAAGACTTTCGCAGGTGTTCATCATTTGCAAATAATCCCCGCCCGCCTCATACCACTCCAAAAGGGTGAATTCAGGAACATGTTTTATCCCGCGTTCCTCTTTTCTGAAACATTTTGCAATTTGAAATATCTTTTTATATCCCGCCGCCAAAAGTCTTTTCATGTATAATTCCGGCGAAGTTTGTAAAAACAGATCTTCCGAAGCTATTGCGTCTATATTTTCTTCGGGAGCAGGCGCAGGGGTTCTTATCGGGGTTTCAACCTCCAAATAATTGTTTTGATAAAAAAAATTTCGGATGGAATTGATTATTTGGCTTCTTATTTTAAGATTTTTTTTTATTTGGGTTTGTCTGAAGTTCATTTTTTTTTGTTATATTTTAATTAAGGGATTGCTCCTCGCTTTGCTCGTCGAAATGACAAGCAAAAAAAACTTACTTCCCGTTATTTCGACCGAAGAGAGAAATCGCTTTATTATTTTTTTTTATGTTTAAATAGTTTGCTGTTCTTAATCACAGTTCAAACAATTTTGCGTTCTTCGCTCATATTTTAATTATAGCCCGTTGGATAACAAAGTAGTTTGTTATCCAACGGTTTTTCAAAGGAGAATAAGGGGGACTATATCTCCCCTATTAAGCCCTTCGGTATCCTTATCTATTTCAATTAAAGCGTCCGCTTTTACTATACTGTTTAAAAGCCCTGATTTGCCGAGAACCGGCTCGGCTTCTAATTCTCCGTTATTTTCGGCAACCTTTACCCTTATAAAATCTACCCTTCCCTGAGCCGAAGATATATTTCTAACAAGTTTTGCAAAAGGATAATATATTTTTTTATCCTTTTTGCATCCGGCTATATTTTTAACAAATTGTTTGACTATTATTTCAAATACCGTCAACGCCGAAACTATATGACCCGGAAGCCCCCATAATGCTTTTCCGGAAGCGCTTGCCAGTATCGTAGGTTTTCCCGGACTTATCGATATGCCGTGAGCTAATATTTCAGCGTCCGGCAAGGTTGAGAATACTTTTACGGTATAATCTTTTGTTCCTACCGAGCTTCCGCCAGAAAGCATAAGCATATCCGTTTCGGATAAAACCTGCCTGCATACTTTAAAAAGAGAATCAAAATCATCCTTAACAATACCGTAACTTATAGGATCGGCTCCGGCTTTTTCAAGAGAGGCAAAAAGGGTATAGGTATTAACGTCTCTTATTTTGCCCTGTTCGGGCGTCTCTTTTATGCTTACTATTT
>JAOZTP010000039.1 GCA_029939135.1 Desulfobacterales bacterium | reverse complement strand
TTATGTTTATAAAATTATTCTTTCTTTTTACCGTAATACCCTTTCTTGAAATTTACATATTAATAAAATTAGGAAATTCCTTCGGCTTCTTTACTACATTGTTTATTATAATAGGCACTGGACTGCTCGGAGCTCATTTTGTTCGCCAAGAAGGATTTAGAGTTTGGCTACAAATTCAACAAGAAATGAGCAGAGAAAATTTTCCGGCAAATCAGCTTGTAGAAGGGCTGCTTCTTTTTATTGCGGGCGTTATTTTAATTACTCCCGGGCTTTTAACCGATATAGCCGGACTTTTACTGTTGGTTCCGTTTATAAGAGGTTATATACGCCATTGGCTTAACCTAAAGTTTTCGGATATGATTAAAAAAGGGGATATAAAATTTACCAGACTTATGTAAAACCCATAAAAAACATTCCGTCATACCCGTCTTTTAATCCCGCATATACGCCGAACATAATGGATATATGCTTTAATCTTAATGTTTATATTTTTATCCCGCCGTAACAAACTGCTTGTTGATAGTAATACTTATATATGTTATTATACTTTGTTTAAAAGGAGAAACAAAAAATGAACATTGAGAAAAAAACAGACAGGGCAATTTATTTTATAGACGTTACCAACCGAGACGGAGTTCAAACCTCAAGATTGGGTTTGGCAAAGCTTCAAAAAACAATGATAAATCTTTATTTGGATAAAATGGGGCTTTTTCAATCCGAATTCGGTTTTCCGGTTACATCTCATGAAAAAAATTACCTTAACGCAAACATGGATTTGGTTAAAAAAGGCATAATCAATACTACGAGATTAGGCGGATGGATGAGAGCGCTTGTTTCAGACGTTCAGGAAAGTTTTGACAACGTGCCGGATTTAAAGCATTTAAATCTATCTATCTCAACTTCGGATCAGATGATTATAGGGAAATTCGGAGGCAAAAAAACAAGAGAAGATATATTAACGCAAACATTAGAAGCTATAGATGCTGCAAAGGCTCGCGGAGCAGAAACAATAGGAGTGAACGCCGAAGACGCTTCCAGAACCGACGAAGACTTTTTAATTAAGTTTGCAAAGGCGATAAAAAAACAGGGAGCCGCAAGATTAAGATATTGCGACACCATAGGTTATGACGATCCGTATTCCGCATATAAAAGATTAAACAGACTTGCAACGGAGGTCGGGCTGCCTTTGGAAATGCACTTTCATAACGATGTGGGATTGGCTGTAGGAAATTCGATAATGGGAGCAAAGGCGGCTATAGACGGAGGAGTCGACGCATATATAAACGCTACCGTAAACGGCATGGGCGAAAGAGCCGGGAACGCCGACTTTGCATCCTGCTTGCTGGCGATTTTAAAAACAAGCGGTTTTAAA
Organism: Desulfobacterales bacterium; assembly: GCA_029939135.1. Classification (GTDB taxonomy): domain Bacteria; phylum Desulfobacterota; class Desulfobacteria; order Desulfobacterales; family JAFDMD01; genus JAFDMD01. Next base: position 15,114 of record JAOZTP010000039.1, on the reverse strand, counting down.
GATAAGTATAAGATAAATAAAAAGATTAAATTAAATAAAATGTGGCAACTTGCAAAATACGCCTCCTATGCGTTTGATGTTCCGATACCTATAAATCAGCCTGCGGTAGGCAAAAATGCTTTTGCTCACGAGTCCGGCATACATGTGGATGGAGCTTTAAAAGACAAAAAAAATTACGAGCTTTACGATTTTGAAGAACTCGGCAGAGGAGAGCCGGAAGAAATAGAAACAGGCTCGCAGATCACGTTAGGCGAATACAGCGGAATAAAAGGATTCAGGAATATATACGAAAATCTTGAAATGGAATTTAAGAATGAAAAAGAGGCGAGAAAAGTGTTAGAGTTGGTAAGATATGCAAATATTCATACCCAACAGCCTTTAAAGGATAACGAATTAAAATTTATATATAAATATCCAGATATAGCGGCGAAAATAATGACTATAACCCCTTAACCGAATGCGAAAGAATACGAGCAGGTTAAGTCATAAAAATATAGTTGGCTTAAAAAAATGATTGAAGCCCAATCTATAACAAAAAACATGATGAAATTTCGTCGAATAGCAAAGCTATCCGACGAAATTCAAGAGAGGGAACGTGGGAAAAACAATATCTGAAAAAATTATAGGAAAACATTCCGGCAAAGAGGTTAAAGCGGGCGATTTTGTAATAGCGGAAATTGACGTTGCCGCGGTACAGGACGGAACAGGCCCTCTTACCATAGATAAAATGAGCGAAGTTAATCTTATACAAGCAAAAAACCCAAAAAAAACGGCACTATTCATAGATCATGCCGCTCCCAGCCCCAGAAAAGAGCTTTCAAACGCTCATAAAAAATTAAGAGAGTTTGCAAAAAAAACAGGCTCCATACTTTCCGAAACCGGCGAAGGAGTATGCCACCAAAGACTTGCAGAAGACTTTGTAGCCCCAGGCAACATCCTTATAGGAGCCGATTCGCACACATGCATGTCAGGAGCGCTTGGCGCCTTTGCAACAGGAATGGGTTCTACAGACGTAGGCATTGGAATAGCTTTAGGAAAAGCATGGCTTAAAGTTCCGGAAACCTTTAAAATAGAAGTTGCCGGCGAATTCGGGCATAATGTAGGAACTAAAGACCTGATTCTAAACTTAATAGGCAAAATAGGAGCCGACGGCGCCACATATAAAGCGCTTGAATTTTGCGGAGAAACTATAAAAAACACGGATATGGCAAGCAGATTCACCCTATGCAACATGGCGGTTGAAGCAGGAGCGAAAACAGGCATAATAGCGTCCGACCAAACTACAAAAAAATATCTTGCCATGCGAAAAAGAGAGCATGATTTTAAAGAGATAAAAGCGGATAGCGACGCGATTTATGAAAAAATTATAAAAATAGACGCTTCAAAACTAAAACCTACCGTATCTTGCCCCCATACCGTAGATAATACGACGGAGGCTGCGGCGCTAAACAATATAAAAATCCATCAGGTTTTTATAGGAAGCTGCACAAACGGCAGAATAGAAGATTTAAGAATCGCCGCCTCCATATTAAAAAATAAAAAAAGAAATTTTGATACCAGACTTTTAATATCTCCGGCGTCAAAAGATATTTTTATCCAAGCCCTTCAGGAAGGATTAATAGAAATATTTGTAAAAGCCGGCGCATCGATAGTAACCCCTGGATGCGGTCCATGCGTAGGGGTTCATGCGGGAATTCTCGGAGACGAAGAGGTTTGCCTTTCCACGCAAAACAGAAATTTTAAAGGAAGAATGGGAAACCCGAAAGGGCTTATATATTTAAGCTCTCCGGCTACCGCTGCATACAGCGCCATACTCGGATATATTGCGGATCCAACAAATATCTGATTTTATAAAACGTCTATTATTAATAATAGTTAATCTGGAAAAAAATTCTGTCGGATAACAAAGCATTTTGGCGAAATAAAAAAAGGGTTGAAAAATGAGCATAAAAAAAGGAACCGCTTGGAAATTCGGAGATGATATAAGCACGGATCATATAGCTCCGGGAAGACTTTTTCATCTTAGAACAAACCTGCCGGAATTGGCAAAACATGTATTGGAAGATGCGAGAGAAAATTTTGCTTCCGAAATGAAAAAAGGAGATTTTGTCGCCGCAGGCAAAAACTTTGGTCTTGGCTCTTCGCGAGAACATGCCCCGACCATTATAAAGTTATCGGGAATAAGCGGGGTTTTGGCAAAATCGTTTGCAAGAATCTTCTTTAGAAACTCTATAAATATAGGTTTGCCTCTAATCGAATGCAATACCGATCTTATAGAAGAAAAAGATGAAATAGAGGTTGATCTTAAAAACGGAATTGTCCGCAATATAAGCTCCGGCGTCAAAATACCGATCGCTCCGCTTCCGGATATAATGATTAAAATATTAAACGAAGGCGGACTTATAGAACATATAAAAAAACATGGGGATTTTCAATTACTCTAACAAAATATTGTTGCGGGCAAACCTTGCGAATGAACAAAACAGTTTGCTATCAAACGGAGTAAACGCCCATTGTTAAAAATATTTAATTGCAAAAATAATAAAGGGATTTCTCGCTTTGCTATAGATGACAGGAATTAATTTTTTTATCGTCTCGAAAAGCGCAAGCAAAAAAACCTTTTAAAATAATGTTCATACCAGAATTAAAAAGAGAATAATTATAAAAATATCAGTAAAAAAAAATTCCGGATAACAAAGTAATTTATTCAAGTATCCGACGGATCAAAATCTTAACCGCAGGAATACTCGCATATTTCGAAAATTAAAATTTTTATACAACGCCGAAATCGGATAAATTGCAAAGTTATCCGACAAAATTAAAAAAAAGGAGGACCCAATGCGCAACATAACATTAATACCGGGCGATGGAATAGGACGGGAAATAAGCGAAGCCGCAAAATTAGTAATAGAGGCTGCCGGAGTAAAAATTAATTGGGATATAGCCAACGCAGGCGCCGAATGTATAGAGGCAAAAGGAACTCCTCTGCCGGAAGATGTTTTAGATTCCGTAAGAAAAAATAAAATAGCTTTAAAAGGACCCATTACAACGCCTATAGGAACAGGCTTTAGAAGCGTGAACGTTTCTTTAAGAAAAAAATTAAATCTTTTTGCAAATTTAAGACCCGCAAAAACAATAAAAGGCGTAAAATCAAGATACGAAGACGTAGATCTTATAGTAGTAAGAGAAAACACCGAAGATCTGTATGCCGGAATTGAAAGACAAATAGATAAAGATACCGCCGAAACAATTAAAATCATTACAAGAAAAGCTTCGGAAAAAATATCCGAATTTGCTTTTCAATATGCAAAAAACGAAAACAGAAAAAAGGTTACGGCAGTTACAAAGGCTAATATCTGCAAATTAACCGACGGACTTTTTTTGGAAGCCTCCAAAAAAATTGCGGAAAAATATCCTGAAATAGAATATGAAGAAATTCTTGTTGATAATCTATGTATGAAGCTTGTCCGCGATCCCTCCTTATTTGACGTTCTACTCCTGCCCAATCTATACGGAGATATAATATCCGATCTTACGGCTGGGCTTATAGGAGGCTTGGGAATAGCGCCGGGAGCAAACATAGGAGAAAACATGGCGGTTTTCGAGCCTGTTCATGGAAGCGCTCCTAAAATGGCTGGAGCAAACAAGGCAAATCCTACCGCAATAATATTATCAGGCGTATTAATGTTAAAACATATAAAAGAAACCAAAGCGGCGGATAAAATATATAAGGCTATTTCCGAAGTAATAAAAGAGGGAAAAGAGGTGACTTACGATTTGGGCGGAAACGCAACTACAATGCAGATGGCAGAAGCAATAGCCAAACGGTTATAAATCTTTGCCGGATATTTGTAATTACAATCCGGTTCTACGCTTCGAACAATAATACTCAAGTAGAGACGTTGCATGCAAAGTCTCTACTTTACAACTGTGCTTCTTAATTATAAACGGATGAACATTTCGGACAAAACAAAATTCATAACCGCTATAGCCGCAAACCAAAACGGAGAAATATTCGACCTTCCCGGATATGCGGGTGTAGGAATGAGCGGAAATACATTAAAACCGCTCACTACAGAAAATATAGAGCCGGTTTCTTACGGAACTGAATTAATGCTTTTGCCGGAAAGAAAACCGACATTTTATAACCTATCCACAGAAAAAATCGAAACCTTAACCTTTAATCCGTTTGATGAGACAGAAGAAATATACCCTGTAGCCGCATTCAATTCTCCCGGATATATCATAGCTTATACCTGCGCTTATAGCGAAAAAAAGAACGCAATCCCCCTGCCTTTATTCTCTTATGGGGCGGCGGGATGGAATGACAACCGATTTGTAAGCGCCGTTATTCCGGTAGATTTGGAAAAAAGGCAGGACTTAAGATGCATGCCAATAGAAAAAGTAACAAAAGGGGTTAAAGCTCTCCAAAAAAAACTTCCGAATAACAGATTAAGAAAGCATCTTGAAAAATGCGCTTTAATATACGGATGTCCCGCCGGAAAAAACCTATTCATAAAAAGATACGAAGCTCCTTTGCCAACCTCTACAACATGCAACGCCAAATGTCTCGGATGCTTATCCCTTCAAAAAAACAGCGGGATAAGAAGCTCGCAGGATAGAATTACATTCAAGCCAAGTCCGGCGGAAATATCCGAAATAGCTTTGGAACATATCTTAAACGTAAACAAAAGCATAGTAAGCTTTGGGCAGGGATGCGAAGGAGACCCTATTTTTGCGGCAGACGTTATAGAGCCTGCCGTTAAAATCATACGCAAAAAAACATCAAAAGGAACCATAAACGTCAATACCAACGCAAGCAAGCCGGAGATATTAACAAAATTTTTTGATGCTGGGATAGACTCCATAAGAGTAAGCATAAACAGTTTTAGAAAAGCCTGTTATAACGCATATTTCAGACCTCAAAATTATACCTTTAACGATGTGATGAAAACAATAAATATAGCCTGTAAAAAAAAGGTTTTTGTATCTGTAAATTATCTTAACTGTCCCGGTTTTACAGATACCGAAAAAGAGGTGAAAGCCTTCATACACTTTTTAAAAAACAATAAAATCAATAGAATACAATGGCGCAATCTTAACTACGACCCCATAAAATACATAAAGGTTATGAATGAGGCGGAAAATGGCGGAGAGCCTTACGGGGTTGAAAATCATTTAAAAAATATTGCAAAAACCTTTCCGAATATACAATTCGGATATTTTAACCCTCCCAAAGAAGACTTTAAAGAACCTAACCGATTTTTATCTTTAATTCAGAAGAAATAAAACGCTTCGTAAAAATATCAGTAATCAACAATCGGAAACGGGGCGTCAGTTCGATTCATATAAGCCTGAATAATTTTAAATGCCATAAAACCTTCATAACTAAACATTTCTTGAGTAGCCTCTAAAGGAGCATGCAAATGTTTCTTTAACGGGCTATCATCGGGCAAATCATTTTCTTTAATAAACTCCCAATTCTCTTCTGCATTATGCATCATTGCCTTCAATGCGCTTATATCAATATCTAAAAATAGTTGCGGTTTGCCGCCTCTTACTAATTCTCTGGAAAATGCTAATGGAATAAGATTATATTTATCATTAGTTATACCTATTTCATCTTTAATTTCTTTCTCCATCCCTTTAATCAAAAAATAAAAATGTTATATTCTACCAATGCGGCTGATTTCCTATCCTGTAACCGATTACCTCCATAGTTTCATGAACAACCAAAAAAGCTTTAGGGTCAATATTGCGCGCTACATTCTTTACTTTCGGAAGATCCCTTAAAGTTACGATAGTATAAAGAATATTTTCTTCCCGTCTCGAATAGCCGCCCTGCCCTTTTATAAAGGTAACCCCTCTTTTAACCTCGTTTAAAATTGCGTCTGATATTTCCTCCCATTTTACGGATATTATAATAACCGCCTTTCTTTGATTAAGCCCCGTTAAAACAATATCTAAAACTTTTGAAGAAACAAAAAGATATATCATTGTATAAAGAGCCGCTTCCAAAGAAATAAATATAGAGGCAAAAACAAGAACAATCCCATTTGCACAAAGAACCGTGTTTCCGATTTTAATCGAAAAACGATTTAAAAGAAATATAGATAAAATATCCAACCCGCCGGAAGAGCCTTTTGATTTTAAAATAATTCCAAGCCCGGATCCTACAAAAATTCCGGCAAGCAAAGCGCTTAACATTTTATCTTCAACCGGAATAGGAAAGTTAATCAATTCAAGAAAAATCGAAAGTATGATAAGCCCCGCTATGCTGTAATAAAAAAATCTTCTTCCTACAGTTTTCCAACCGAGTAGGAAAAGAGGAATATTGAATATAAAATAAATTACGCTAAGCGAAATAAACGGCGTAAGATAATGTATTCCTATTGCAATGCCTACAATTCCTCCGCTTACAAACTGACGAGGCAAAAGAATGCCGTTTATTCCTAACGCCGCCAAAGCGCTTCCGCAACATATAAGAAAAAGATTGAAAATTATATCTTTAACCGTCTCTTTTTTTCTCATTTTTTTTTTTCATAATATTTATATATTCTATTGGTTTCCGTAAAAAATATTTTATTTTACTTAAAATTATAGGAAGTATTTTTTTTTGTCATTTCAACTAATGCAAACAAAAAAAATTAATGGTATTCCGACGGATAACAAAGTGGTTTGCTCAAATTCAAGGCGGATAAAAATCTTAACCGCAGGAATACTAAAGTATTTCGAGGATTAAAATTTTTATCCAACGCCGAAATTGAGCAAAGTGCGAAGTTATCCGCTGGAATCATCCGCCTTGTAAAAATAACGCTCATACATCCTATGATATGGAGTCCAGCCTGAAACTGTTCCTTTATTTTCCATAAAATCCCGAATTCCGACAACTTTGGAATCTATTTCGTCTAAATAGTTTAATAAAACCGCCTCTATTGTTTTAGGCGGTTCAGGCGAGCCGAATTCTCTTGTTCCATGATGACTTATTATCATATGCTTTAATAAAAGAGCCTCCTTTTCCGGAAAATCGGGAATAGCCCTTATTTTATCTGAAATCATTTCCGCGCCTATTATTATATGATTTAAAAGCCTGCCAGAATCAGAATAATCTATAAAAAGTTGGTACTCAAATTCTTCTATTTTGCCTATATCGTGTAAAATAGCGCCTGTTTTTAAAAGGTCTACGTCAATCCCTTTGTAATGTCCGGCTATTTTATCCGCAAGAAGCCCTACGGATAAAGAATGTTCTAACAGCCCTCCGAGATAAGCGTGATGCATCTTTTTGCCTGCGGGAGCTTTTTTAAACATTTCTTTTAAATTGTCGTCATTAAAAAACAGATATAAAAGATCCTTAAGATAAGGGCGGCTTATAGTTTCGATTAATTTTAACAGCCGTTCAAACATAAGTTCAACATCCGCTTTTGCGCAAGGCATAAAATCGGAAGAATCAATAATATCATTATCCGTAGCAAAAACCTCTTTTATTATAATCTGCAAAGAATTATTAAACTCGGTTATATTTCCGGCAATAATAGCATAGTCTGTCGAACAAAGAGTTTCGTAAATTTTTTCCACGTTATCCCATACTACCCCTTTTATTGTTCCCGTTTTATCCGCCGCTCTAATAACAATATATTTATTTCCGTCTTTTTTATAAGAAACGACTTTATCCGTTACAAGAAATAGCTCCTTGATAGACTCGCCTGATTTTAAATCTTTTATAAATATCTTTTTCATTATATTACGCTTTTAATTCTTTTAGTTTATATATTTCTTGACTTTTTTGTTACGAGATGGCTTTTATATGATAAATTTTATCCGTATGCAATATAAACGGATTAATAGATGAAAAATAATCGTTTTAACTGCATATATAACACTATGCCTCCAAGCATGAGACAAACGAAAAAAATAATAATTAAAAAAAGAATGCCCAAAGGTTGTTTGCGTAGCGCCTCTTATCGCAACGCAAACAACCCGAACTTATTAAAATAAATATAGACGGTTTAAGGGGCAAGATACAAAGCGAAACAAGCAGACTGTAAATAGAGGAAAAATATGTATTATAAGTATATAAAAGCTCTTTTTTTTATTTTTATAGGTTTGATAATAGCTTCCGATTGTTATTCAAAATGCCTTTCGGACGCCGAACAAAAAAAAGCGGAAGCGCCATGGCGCATAAACGCTGACGAAGTTAAATATAACAAAGATAAAGATCAGTTTGCGGCAAAAGGAAACGTTGTTATAAAAAAAGCAAACAGGAAATTAACCGCCGATTTCGTAATCTTCAATAAAAAAAACATGACAGCATCGGCAGTCGGAAACGTTATTTTTGTAATCGGAGAGGACAAGCTTGAAGGCAGCGGCATCGATATAAATTTGGCAAACGAAATCGGAACCGTATATGACGCTACTCTTTTTTATAAAAAAACTAATTTTTATATAAGAGGAGATCATATAGAAAAAACAAGCAAAAATTCATATAAATTAAAACAGGGTTCTTTTACCTCCTGTTCGGGCGCAAAACCGGCTTGGCAGATAACCGGAAAAAACATGAAAGTTGCTTTAAACGGTTATGGAACGGCTACAAATATAATGTTTAAAGTTAAGGATATACCAATTTTTTATTCCCCTTTTATAATTTTTCCCGCAAAAACAGAAAGACAATCCGGTTTTCTTATGCCGGCATTAAGCTATTCCACACGTAAAGGCGAAGATATTACCCTGCCTTATTTTTGGGCGATAGATAAAAACCAAGACGCCACATTTTATCTTAATCATATAGGACAAAGAGGAGAAAAACTGGGAGCGGAATACAGATATACGCTTACTGAAAATTCAAAAGGAACATTAATGCTCGATCTTTTACATGATAAAGAGCAAGACGACGATTTTAATTCGGACGGTTATATTCGCACAAATTCAGACAGATACTGGTTACGAGGCAGAATCGATCACGAATTGCCTTCCGATTTCTCGGCAAAGCTTGCATTAGATCTGCCAAGCGATCAGGATTACCTTACGGAATTTAAAACCGGTATGACCGGTTATAACGAAACAAACGAATATTATGAAAAAAATTTTCATACAAGTTTGGAAGATTATACCGATTATGTCCGAAAAAATAGACTTAATCTGTCTAAAAGCTGGGATAAATATATTCTTCATATAGATAGCATCCTTTATGAAGATATAAGAGTAGGGCTTGATCGAGAACAGGATAAAAGTTTTTATAAACTTCCCTCTATAGCCTTTAATACGCTTAAACAGAAAATGGGCGATACCCCTTTATATTTCGATTTTAAATCTCTTTATTTCTATTATGACGGCGAAAATACGCCCAAAGAAATGAAGGCGGATATATATTCCAGATTTTATTTTCCTTTAAACGTAGCCGATTATTTTAATTTTGAGCCATCCGTAGGATTAAGAGCCTCACATACAAAAACTTACGATTACAAAGACGACATGCCAGACTATTCTTCAACGGATCAAACATACGACATCAGCTTAGATTTATCCTCTTTACTTTTTAATATATTCGATACGGATATTAAAAATATAAACAAGATAAAGCATACCATTATACCGAGAATAACCTACGAATATGTTCCGAAAGAAAAAATTGCCTCCTATTTTGAAGAGGAAATCGAAAAAAAAAATCTGATTACATATTCGATTACAAATAATCTTATTGCCAAACAAAAGCTATCGGAAGGTATTACAGATAAAAAAAATAATATTTCATATAATCGTTTTTTACGATTTAAAATAAGCCAAAGATACGATTTCAATAAAGAATCAGAGCCGTTTTCCGATATTGCCGCAGAAGCTTATATATCGTTAGGAAAATATCTTTTCTTAACCGGAGAGGCAGAATGGTCTCCTTATACTGGCGAATTCACGTCTCATTCCAAAGGAATAACTATAAGAGATAACAGAGACGACGCCCTTTCATTAGAGCATAGATATAAAAAAAATGAAAGCGAATCCATAGCCGCAGATATCAACTTGAAAATAGACGATAATATAGAAGTTTACGGCAGTTATGAAAAAAATCTATATGCCGGCAGCAATATAGAATATAAAGCCGGCTTCCTTTACGGCGAGCAATGCTGGGCTTTGGCTTTGGAATATTTAAACGAGGAAAACGGAGATACCAAATTCGAGCTATTATTAAAACTTAAAGGACTCGGAGACTTCTAATAAGGTAAAACAATGATTAAAAAAATAGGACGAAATGATCCTTGTTTTTGCGGCAGCGAAAAAAAATATAAAAAATGTTGCATGAATAAAGAAAAAGTAAGGAGTAACGACACAAAAAATTTATATTCCCGCCTCTATAATATAAACTTAAAAAATAAAAAGGATATAGAGGGCATAAGGCAAGCGGGACTTCTTGTAGTTGAAACCCTTAATAAAGCGGAAGAGTTTATAAAAGATGGAGTTACTACAGATTATTTAGATAAAATAATACGCGATTTTACCATAAAAAATAATGCAAAACCGGCTACATTGGGATATAAAGGTTTTCCGAGAAGTTGTTGCATATCGGTAAATGAAGTTGTTTGTCATGGGATTCCCGGAGATAGAAAGATGAAAAACGGAGATATAGTAAATATTGATATTACTTCCATTTTAAACGAATATTATGCGGATGCAAGCAAGACATACTTTGTAGGTTCTCCGCAAAAAAATGCCGTAAAAGTGGTTGAAATTGCTAAAAACTCCCTGATTATAGGAAAAGAAGCCGTAAAACCTGGCAATAGAGTGGGCGACATAGGCTGGGCTATTCAGAATTATGCGGAAAAAAATCAATGCTCCGTAGTAAAAAACTTTGTAGGACACGGAACAGGTTTCGATTTTCATGAAGAGCCTCAAATTCCAAATTTCGGAAGAAAAAAAACCGGCGTAGAATTTGTAGAAGGAATGGTTTTTACTATCGAGCCTATGATAAATCTCGGAACAAAAGATATAAAAATATTATCCGACGGATGGACTGCGGTAACCAAAGACGGTTTTTTATCCGCCCAATTCGAACAAACTATTGTAGTAACCAAAGACGGTTGCGAAGCCCTTACCCCGTATGATTTATAAATATTAAAGGAGGAGCGTTCCAACCTTGCTTGCCTCCTTTAATATTATGCCGTTACCCCGCATTTTTACTTAATAACCGAAAGCCAACTTTCGTAATATTTAATAGTCTCAAACTGTTCAAAAAATTTATCTATTTTATTCGTAGAATTATCAAACTTCCCTTTTACCGAATAAGGATTACGAGGCAGCAATATATTAATCTTCGTTTTTGACAACTCAAACCTACCGTTATGGTGATAAACCGCAAATATTATCGGAAGCGCATTCCATATATCATTGCGCGCCTTCTCCCTTCTGGCGTCCGCCTCAAAAGATATTTTTACGCCTTCTATATTATCAAATAAAACCGCTTTTTCCGTTTTAATCGCCAGCTTTGTTATTTTTGCGTCAATAAAATAATCTATAACCGCATCGAACATCTTTACAAATATTTGTTTATCCCCTTTTATATTAACAAGACTTTTTTCGATTTTACCCAAGCTTATTTTTAATTCTTTTGGTATTTCTACATCCTTTACCGTCTCGTTTAATATGTCGGCAAAATTAAAATCCGTAAATTCCGGACTTTTTGTTACTACGGTATTTCCTATATGCTTTATTAACTCTCCGAACATATAATTTTTTTTAACCGCATTTTCCATAATCTTTTTTAATTCTAATCCGCTTATATTAATATTTTGCGAAAATAGTTTATCCGAAAGCAAAGAAATAAACCTTTTAAATCCGGCTATCGAATTATTTAAATGCCCCGATAACCCTAAAGCCAAAGTGGCTATGTTTCTGAGTGTGTCCGAAAAAATAATTTTTTGAAGAGTTACTATCCGCTCTCTTGCCAAAAAATCTCTTTCGTTTTTTAAAATAAAATAATCCAAAGCCTTTAATATCTCTTGAGGCAGGTTATGTTCGTTCCATGGCTTTAACATATATTTGTATATTACTCCGGAATTAAGCGCTTCTATGGCAAGTTCATGCTCGGAATGAGCTGTAGTTAATATTCTGACCGTTTGAGGATATTTTTCGGAGCATTCCTTTAAAAAATCAAGCCCGTTAATATCGAAAGGCATTTTATAATCGGATACTATTACGCCGATATTTTTAGAATTGTTTTCCAATATCTCTTCCGCTTCTTTAATATCTGCGGCTGTCCATATTTTTAAATCTTTTGTTTCTAAAAAATCTTTAAAAACCTCTCTTTCCCTTTTTATGTCCTCTACAAACAAAACGCCGAAATGTGCATTATTCATATCTGTTTTCTCCTTTTTCTTTAAAATTACCGTCTGGTCCGCACTCTTTCCGTTTCTATCCTGATATTAGAATATTAATCCTTAAAACAACTGAAGCATTACTACGGTTTAAAGTTTTTTCAAGCCGCCGCCATAACTAAATGAGAATTAGACTGCCTTTGGCATCAGTTTTAATCCTGCAACGGCAGGTCGAATATAAATTCCGTAAACTCCCCTTGCTTGCTATTTGCCTTTATTTCCCCTTTATGCCTTTTTATTGTAGCCTCGGCTATGCTAAGCCCCAGCCCCATGCCTTTTTCCGATGGTTTGGTAGTATAAAAAGCCTCGAATATATTATTAATATTTTTTTGGGGAATTCCGCATCCATTATCCTTAAAGCTTATACATAACCTTTTATCCTTTTTAAAAGCCGATATTTCTATAATCGGCGATTTTCTATTAGCTTGACTTAAAGCGTCTATGGAGTTTATAAAAAGATTTAAAAACAGGTTTAAAATTTCGGGCGCAACTCCGAATACTTTATAATCTTTTTCAATTTTATTTTTTATCCTTATATTTTCCGCCCGCTTTGCCGTAATTTTTTCCGCCTGCGTTACCATCTCGTTAAGCCTAAAGCATGAAGCATGCGTTTTTGCGCCGGAAGTAAATTGTCTGAGCCCCGTCATAACATCCTCTACACGAACAATTCCTTCGTAAATCGCATCCGCTTTGTTTTTAAGTTTTGGGTCTGCTTCAAGATCGTTTTGAAGCTGATAAGAATAAAGGCGCGGATAATTTAAATGATTGCTCATTTCATGGAGTATGCCCGCGCTTAACACCCCAAGGGTTTTAAGTTTTTCGTCTCGCACAAGCTTGCTCTGAACATCTTTTAAATCTTTTAAAGTAGTTTTTAACCGCCTTAAAGTTTCCTTTAATTCTTTGCGTCTTTTTATACCCTTTTTTATTCTGCTTATTCTGGTTATTATTTCAATATCGCTAAAAGGTTTCCCTATAAAATCGTTTGCTCCTGCGGCGATTGCGTCTATCCTAAACTGTTCGTCTCCTCTTGCGGTTAAAACTATAATTTTAGCGTCCGCCAAACTTTCCTCTTGTCGCATTTTTTTACACGCCTCTATTCCGTTTAAATCCGGCAACATTAAATCTAACAGTATAATGTCCGGCGTCTCCTTTAACGCCTTTTCTATGCCCTGTTCTCCGTTAACCGCTCTTATAAGTTTATATTCGCTTTTAAAAATTTGCGCCAAATAATCGTTCATATCCGGCTCGTCGTCTATAATCAGCATCTTATAATTCGGCTTTTTATCGGACATAATCTCTTGTAGCTCCTTGACGGCGCCTATTTTAAAAATGTCCGCTTTATTTGCAACGCTTGTAAGAAGCGAATTATCATAAACGCCGTTGGAAGCTTTTTGCTTATCCTTGCCGTTTTTCCATTTATCCTTATCCTCCTTAATAGCCAAAGGAAGCGTAACTATAAAATCGCTTCCGGCATTTACCTCGCTAACAACCTCTATTGTTCCGCCCATCTCTTGAGCAAGATCTTTTGCAATCGCAAGCCCCAAACCCAAGCCCTGACTTTTTCTAATATCGGACTCCTTCGTCTGTTTAAAGTTTTGGAATATACAAGCCTGATTATCCCGAGAAATTCCCATTCCGGTATCTCTTACCAATATACAGGCGTTTTTATCGTCATTTCCCACTTTAACGGCTACATTTCCGCCTTTAGGAGTAAATTTAGAGGCGTTGCTTAAAAGATTTATTAAAATCTTTTCAAGCGCTTTGTAGCTTCCTTTTATTATAATAGGAGTTTTGCTTTTTATGTAATTAAAACTATGATTTTGACGTTTAAACATGTATTCAACCGAGTCTATAATTCCATTTACAACCATAGATAAATCTATAAGCCTAAAATTTTTGCCTCCCCTTGCCTGATCAAGCCGAATCATTTCCAAAAGATCGTTGGCAACGCCAAATAAGCGCAAAGAATTATTGCGAGCAACATTTAAGAGATAATCTTTATCCTTTTCCGATAACGTTTCCTTTTTATCTATAAGTTTTTCTATGGGGGATACTATCATTGCAAGCGGAGTGCGGATTTCATGATTAACCTTTGCGTAATATTCGGTTTTTATCCTGTCCATTTCTTTTAGTTCGTATCTTTTTTTGAATTCTTTTATGCGGAGTCTGGTGAAAAAATAACATGTCGTAGAATTGATAATTGAGATTGATACAATAAAAAGCATATTATTATAAAAAGTTGCGTTATCAAATGGCGTGGTCTGGTTTGCTATTGAGGCAACAGTATAAAACAAAATAGTTATAAAGCAATATAGAGCCGCTTCGAGAGAGCTGTATGGTAAAAATTGACAAAACCCGACTATTGTAAGAAGTAATCCCGCATAATACGGAGAAATTGAACCTTCCGTCATATAAATCATTAAACATATAGGAACAACCATTAAAAAAACCCATATTCCTCCCATAAATTTATAATGATTAAACGCAAACGAGCCTTTTTTAAGAAAAAACAATAAAACAAAAGCCAATACGGTAAATATTAAACGCATAGTAAAAAGAGTATTAAAATGATCGGGATAGGTAAAATAATCCATTGTATTAAAGACGTTATATAATATTATAGTGACAACTACCCCTCTAAATGTATTTTTGTTATATAGCTTGGCAATCTCTTTTAAATAGACATTTTTTTGATCATCATTTTTAAAAACCCTACTGTTATTCAGGCCATTAAGTTTAACGGGAAAAACGTTAA
>JAOZTP010000138.1 GCA_029939135.1 Desulfobacterales bacterium | reverse complement strand
TCCTCATTATGTTTATTATACGGTTAAAGGGTATAAATTATTAAGAGATTACGGAGAGGAAGCTTGGGCAAGAAAAGAAGCTTTTAATCTTTTAATGCGGGCTTTGGGAAGGCAAAGAACTCATTATAATTTCTTACCGCAACGAAAATTCAATCCTACCGATTTAGAAGGAGATACCGCATCCGGTCTTCTTATAGGAACAATGAAAAAACAGGCGGGAAAGTTTTTTTTCAATTCGGAAGAGGCGCTTATTAAAAAGGATCTTTTGCGTATAGGATATGAGGATCAAAAAGGTCATAGAATATTAAAAATAAAAAGATCCATTCCAAGAAGAGGACGTCTTTATGTTAACGTAGAAAATAAATTTGAAAACATAAACGGTTTTTCCGTATTTCTTATATATATAATGTAAAAATAGCTTGAATATAAAATCGAAAATTTAAAATCTGAAACTAAAGAATCGGACGTTAAAATTCCGGAACCTCGTTTTAAAAGCCAAACGCCTTCTTATATCTACAAAAGAAAAACGCCGGTTAAAAGCCTATATATTTATACGAATGTTCCGAATAATAGCGCGCCTGATACGGCGGCGGATTTAACTTATAACAACATAAGCAATATTTCGGATAAAAAAGCTTCCCTTATACATTGGAATCTGCCTTGCGTAATATGGTCCGAAGATGAAGAGGAGATTAATAAGAATATAAGATATGCCGTTAAAAAAGGATGTTTTAATTTTATCATTAATTCTTTATGGCAAATATCTTTATTTGAACATCCGAAAAAATTAAACATTATTGCAAGCGCATTTTGCAACATTGCAAACATTTACGCGATTATGTTTGCGCAAAATCTCGGCGTAAAAAAGGTTATCTTAAGCCCCGAACTATCAAAAACGGATTATCTTAACATGCCTCAAAATAGTCCGCTTCCTTTAGGAATTGTAACAAACGGGTTTTTTCCGTTGTCCGTTTCAAGAATCATTCCGAATGATATTGAGGAGAATACCCTTTTTACAAGCCCGAAAGGAGAAGGCGGATTTATAAGAAAATCCGGCTCAAATTACAATATATATCCTAATTGGGCAATCGATTTAAACGATAAGAAAAAGGAGCTTGAAAAAGCGGGGTATTCTTTTTTTGTCGAGATAAAAGAGCCCATTCCAAAAACAATTGATATAAAAGAAAGAGAAGGGCTTTGGAATTGGAATGCGGGGCTTAAATAGTTCCCGTAAAAAAAGCCTTCTTTTGCTTGATTTCGGCGTTGGATAAAACATTTTTTTACAGAAATTAGATAACGGCGGCTTGCAGATATAATCTTATTCCGCAGAATTTTTTGACGCTTGACTTGATTATGTTTTGCGAATATTTGTTTTAGGGAGTTTAGGGGAAATTATGTGATGATTTGTCGGGCGTTGAAAATTTGATCAATTTTATAAAAATAGGGAGACAGTATGAAGGAAATAATAAAACTGAAGCTTTTTATAAGCTACTCTCATAAAGATGAAAAAGATATAGAAGAATTTATAAAGCATATTGCTCCTTTAAAAACAAAAGGATTAATAGAGGATTGGTATGACCGAGAAATAATAGCAGGGCAAGACTATCAAGATAAAATAGACAATAACCTTGAAGATGCAGATATTATCTGTCTCTTTATATCAACAAATTTCCTTGCATCAAAGGCATGCATGAAAGAAAAAAAGAATGCTTTTGAATTAATGAAAAAAAAAGGAATTGCGGTTGTTCCTATTATCTTATCAGAATGTGGATGGCAGGACGATAGCGATCTTGCTTCTCCTTTAGCATTGCCTACCGACGCCAAACCGATTTCGAGTTTTCAAAAATCTGATGAAGCTTGGAGTGATGTGTATGAAGGGCTTAAGAATTTAATAAATAATGAACTTAAAATTAAGCAATTAAAGATTACGGATGATTTTTTAAATTTTCTGCAGGAGACAGAGTTGTTATCAAAAGCACATTCTCAAAAAGAAAAGGTTGTTTTAGAGGATATATTTATCTATCCGGAATTATCAAAATTTGATGACTTAAAAGAATATGATAAAAAAATCAGCGCTGAACAATTAATTAACGATTTTTACACCTATAATAAGATTCTTATTGCAGGAGAAGATCAATCGGGTAAAACAACTCTATGCAAAAAAATATTTTTGGAATTGAAAAAGAAAAATTTTATCCCCGTGTATATTTCGCATAAAACATATGACGGCAAGATAGAAAATAGAATATCAGAAGCTTATCAACAGCAATATGGAACGACTCCAAGCCATGAAATCGACAAACAAAGGATAGTCCCGATTATAGATGATTTCCATTTTATAAAAAACAAGGAAAAGTATATTTCAGATTTGTCTGCATATCGTTACCAAATTATTATTGTCGATGATATTTTTGCTCTAAACTTGAAAGGTAAAAATTCAATCAATTCATTTATTCACTTTGAAATAAAGGAGTTTAATCCGATATTGAGAAATGAATTGATTAAAAAATGGGTAAGCTTAACAGATAAAAAAAATAGTTCTAATGGCGGTGAAAATACAACATACAAAATGATTGATAAAAAAACAGAGCTGGTTAATTCGACATTAGGCAAAATGTTTGGTAAAGGAATTATGCCTGCATATCCTTTTTTTATTCTTTCTATAATCAGCGCTTATGATACGTTTGCTAAACCGCTTAACGAAGAAATTACCTCTCAAGGTTACTGTTATCAGGCATTGATTTATATGTATTTACGAAAACAAGGGGTGAAAAACGATGAAATAGATACTTATATTAATTTTCTTGGCGAGTTTGCTTTCTTATTTTTTTCGAAAAGTAAAAATGAAATATCAAGCGATGAATTTAATTCATTCATGGAATCATATTTAGATAAATATAATTTGCCTGTCAATCAAGATACGTTATTAGAAAACTTACGGCAATCAAAACTAATTGGGCTGGACAATTTCAATAATTATTATTTTTGCTATCAGTACCTTTATTATTTCTTTGTTGCAAAATATCTTGCCGAACATATAGAAAATAATAAAACGGCAATAGATAACATCATAAACAATCTTCATAAAGATGAAAACGCCTATATTGCTATTTTTGTATCTCACCACTCAAAAAATAACGTAATTTTAGACGAGATTATTCTCAACGCTTTTTGTTTATTCGACAAATATAAACCTGCGTCATTAAATTGTGAAGAACTTAACTTTTTTGACGCACAAATAGACTATGTTATTCAGGCAACCTTGCCTTACGCGAATGAAACGCCTAAAATCGAAAAAAATAATCGGTTGTCGGCTCAAAATGATTATGAAGAGAAGAATTCCAGTATTAAAAGCGATGGCGCTATGGAAGAAAATGATGAATTCGAAAAAGAATTACGAAGAAGCTTTAAAACGGTTGAGGTTATGGGCTCTATAATAAAAAATCGCGCAGGCTCATTAGATAAAGAGAAGCTTAAATCAATGTTTGAAGAGGCTATGGATGTTCACTTACGAATTTTAACATTTTTTTTAGAATTAATTAAGGGTGAAGAAGAACAGCAAGCAATAATCGATTTTATCTCTAATAGATTAACAATAATTATAGAAAAAAAATCAGAGGAGAGAAAAAGCGAAGGTCAAAAAGAAAGAGCATTTTCAAAAGAAGAATTAGAGAGAATATCTAAAACAATATTCTGGAATATGAATTTTTTGCTTATATATGGTGTTATTAAAAAAATTATCAGTTCATTAGGTTCTGATAAGCTAATAAAAATTATTGAAGATGTCTGTGACAAAAAAAATACTCCGGCTTCTTATTTGATACAACATGGTATATTGATGTGGTATAATAAAAATTTACAAGTTGATAATATTGCAAAAAAAATTAATAAAAATGGTTTTTCAAATATCGCCAAAAGAGTAATGGATTGTTTGATTGTCGAGTATTGTTCAATGCACAAAACCAATTTTAGGGAAAAACAAAAAATAGAACAAAAATTTCAAATCTCATAAAAAAATTTAAAAAAAAATAAATAGCATTACATAACAGATAGCGGAGACGGGACTAATCGCTTTAAAAAGCATAGAACCTTTGCAAAGAATAAATTTATGAATTTACGATTTGAATAAAACGATGAAAACAATAGAATTTCCCGAAACAGATCAAATACCCGCCGGAATATGAATTTTTAAAAGGAGATATAAAAAGTTTAATCAGTCGTCGTATAAATAAACAACGCCTGTTGGTTTACGAAATATTTAAAAATAAAAAACTAATTAAAGTTTATAGAATGTGGAGACATTATGAATAGCCCCTATATTCTTTAAGCATATTCACGCTGTAACTCTTCTAACGAGGTAAAATGTTTTCCGCTTTTTTTTGCTTCAACCGCCTGCATGGTTCTATCGTTTATATATTCTATAAACGAAGAATTTTTTTTTGTCTGTAAATATTCGATAAATTTTAATACTTCGCGCTTTTGTTTTTTTTACAATTTTTTTATATTCATCGCAATCTTCTCATTCAGTTCATATAAGGTTTCCATTATGTCGTCTCCTTCTTAAAGGTTTCCGCACAACTTTTTATTTTGCTCGGCTTGGGTATTTCAGGGTAATTAATTCCCTCTACGCTTGCATTTTAACTTAAAAAAAGTTTGCGCTCAACATTGTTATTATCATAATTTTTTTCTCTACTTTGCAACTTTGTATCTTAATTATAGACAAAGTAATAATTAAGAGATTTTTTGCTTTGCTTGACAAGACAAGCTTTAATTTTTACCATATCTT
>JAOZTP010000137.1 GCA_029939135.1 Desulfobacterales bacterium | reverse complement strand
AAAAGATTCATTTCGATTGCAACTACGTTAGGACACGAAGTTTCCCATTCCATAGCTCAGTCGAACTCAAGAAACTACGGCGAAGATTACGCCGACATAATGGGCGGCAATTTAAACGATTCCTTAAATATGGAATTCGGATTGGCAAACCTGCCGGAGATTACAAATACCGTTAGAACAAGCGAACAATAGAGAGAGCAAAATAAGAATAATCCCTTAATAATAAATAATAATTATTCGGCGGGGCGGCTTGGGTATAGCGAGGTTGAGCAAAAAATAAGATTTGCCGCCAATTCAGATGCTAAATTTAAAGAACAATTTGCTAATATCATAAAATATTTAAACAAAGGCAAAGTCTCCAGAATAATAAAAAAAATAGAAGATCATCCCGATACAGTATATATTCAAAGAGGAGCTAATAAAGATGATTTTTATTATGATCCATCAAAGAAAACGATTGTTTTTCATCCACTTTCTGGTTTAGTGGTAAAAAATGGAGAAATACAGAGTCCTGCATTAGGCGTATTGCACGAATTCGGACATGCTTTACATGATTTGGAAAATAATTCTAATTTTATTGAAAATAGCTCAATTAGCATACCATTATATCATGATAAAGAAGAACAAATTACAATCGACAATATTGAAACTCCAGCGGCATTAAAACTTGGAGAACCAATAAGAAAAAATCATGGAGGAAAAGCGGTGTTAGTTCCTACTCCAACATATAATCGTAAATAATTTTTAACTTTATAGGATTATTACTTATGAAAAAAAAAATGATGTTCTTTGTTTTTTTCCTAATAATATCAATTTTAAATATAGTTAGTGATGCCGATATGAATAAACAGAATAACCACTTATGTTATAATGAAGTTGAATATATTGAAGTATATTGGATTGAATGGAATATACTCACAAGAACTGCTTTAACTATAGAAAATGTTAGAAATAACTATTGGACAAAAATGATTATTCGCAATCAATCTAAAATAGAACAATTTATTGAATTTTTAAACCTTGAAAGTTTAGGATTTACAACGGAGCATAATATAGAGGATACCAGATTGGCAATTGATTTATTTAAAAAAAATGGACTTCCCCCGAAAGCATGGACATTTAATTAAGTTGCAAATTAGTTTTCAAAGTTTCTATGACTTAGAAAGCCGATATGACTATGTTTACGTTTATTATTATAGAAAGTTTCAATATATTTAAAAATATCCAATTTAGCTTGATTACGAGTTTTATAAACTTTTCCTTTGATTTTTTCTTTTTTTAAGGCGCTATACAACGATTCAATAATGGCATTGTCAAGACAATTACCGCTGTGTATTTCCTCTTTGACATCTTAACCCCTTTTTTCTATCTTAATATGTATTCATTACCCTTGTCTATTTTTTGGTGGAAGTCCACATTGCACTGTCGTGACTTTTGAGTGCACTATAGCGAAACGGCAGACTTCTTATTTGGAAAGACTTTTTCCCGCCAAAATCATTTTTACTTGATTTGTATCATATATCATATATATTATTTCGGTTTTAAAATTTAAAAAAATCAATCCTCGTAAAAACAATTATAAAAAAGTTAAAATGAAACCACAACCGGATATTAAAGAACAGGATATTATCAAAATAATCGAAAAGGCGATTGGCGCCAAATGGCTCGGGCTTCGCCCTGAACTTATTTTACATCAGGGAACAAAAGACGACGCCGGCAAAACAACATGGGTATTGGAAGACCCCGTTCAGGGAAACTACTACGAAATAGGAACCGAAGAGGCGCAGTTTATACTATGCTTAATATCCGAACCGGATATTATATCCGCTATCAATAAACTTAAAACAAAATTTTCCGTAAATCCGTCTTTAGGAGATACTATAAAATTTCTTAAAATGCTCACGGATGAAAAACTTGCCTACGCCGAACAGGATAAAAATGTTACTGGTAAAAAAAATAAAGCCAAAAATGAGCCAAGCCCCTTTAAAAAAATAATCACAGGTTACCTTTTTATTAAAATCCCGGTAATAAAGCCGGATAACCTACTTACCTTTTTACTGCCTTATGTAAGCTTTTTATGGTCAAAACCACTTCTTTTTTTATATGCCCTATTAAGCGGCATGGGCGTTTTATCTTTATTTCAACAATGGGAGCTATATTGGCATACGGTAAATAATCTGTTTACTCCAAAAGGCTTTCTTTATTTTTTTATAGCCCTATCCTGCGTTAAAACCCTGCACGAATTCGGGCATACCTTTGCCGCAAAGGCAAACGGAATATTTGTTCGGCGTATGGGATTAGCCTTAATGGTGTTTATGCCCATTTTATATTGCGATATTTCGGACGCTTGGAGGCATAACTCAAGAAAAAAACGCCTGCTTATAGCCTCAGCGGGAATCTTAACCGAAATAGCCATAGCAGGAATAGCTCTTTTTATATGGTCGATATCCTCGGACGGCATAATAAGAAGCATAATGTTTTATGTTTCTGGCGCATCCGTAATATCTTCGATATTTACCAACATGAACCCCCTTATGCGGTTTGACGCTTATTATCTTTTAATGGATTATCTTAAAATTAATAATTTAAGAACCCGTTCGCTTAAACTGTATAAATATTCCATAAGAAAAATATTAGTCGATTGGCAGGCTCCTATTCCGGAAGTGCATCCGAAACATAAAATGCTGGTAAGCTTCGGCTTGTTAAGCTGGCTTTACAGAATCTTTATATTTGCGGGCATTACCTTTATAATATACCATTTTGTATTCAAAGCGCTCGGCGTCCTTCTTGTATTAATTCAGATTCTGCTTTTAATACTTTTGCCCTTTATAATGGAGGTCCGTTTTTTAATCGCAAATAAAAAATACTGGGGCAAGCAAAAAAGACTTATAACGTCAGCCGCCATATTCGCTTTTATATTATATATGATAATATTTCCGACCCCCCGCTCCGAAAAACTACCCGCCTTTTTTATGTTTGAAAAGGTGGTAAAAGCAACCTCCCCTGAATCCGGCGAATTGCTTACGGATATGCCGGAAATAAAAAGCAGCGCATCAAAAGATGAAATACTCTTAAAAATTAAAAATAGAGACCTCGAACAGGAAAAAAAAATAGCGGAATATAATCTTAAACAGCTTGAAAAATCAATAGAAAGTTTAAGCGGAGGCGGTATTGAAGGCGGACATAGGAATGCTATGTTATCCGAAAAAAAACATTTTGAAGCTTCCCTTAAAACAGCGGAAAAAGCGGCTGCAAAACTGAACATTTCATCTCCTATTTCCGGTTTTTTGGCGGACATAAACGATACCCTGCAAAAAGGATCATACATAGCAAAAGATACATATTTATTTACTATAGCCGACACATCCTCTTATGAAATCGTAGCTTATGCGAATGAAAAAATCTACCCAAGTTTAAAAAATGAATCCGATTTAAAAGGAAAAACCGTATTTAAAAACATGGAAATCGCTTCCTTTACGGTTAGCCTGAAAAGCATAAGAAACTTTCCGGCGGAATCGTTTCCTGAAGGCGCGCAATTCTACATCCCCAAAGGACGCATAGGAAGTATGATGGCTAGCGCAGGCGAGCTTGAAAAACAAAAAGTATATTACTCGATAATATTTAAGCCGGATAAAAAAACCGATATAACATCCGTAAAACACGGAACCGAATGCGAGCTTATAATTAAAAGTCGAAAAAGCGCGGCTTTAAATTTTTTACGATGGGCGTTTAAAGGATTGGCAAAAGAAGGACTTATATTTTTCTAACGTTTCTATTATTGATAAAATAAAACCGAATTGCTATTAAGCGCTTGTTTCAAAAAACTTTTTAATTTAATAAGAGTAATTATAAACGTAAAACAAAATGATTACGAAAACAATAAAGGAATTTCCTGATTAGCTTGACAGAATAGGTTGGAAGCCTTTTGCCCTTTAATATCAGGAGGCTTCTTGTTTTTACCTTGTCATTTCGACGAACGAAGCGAGGAGAAATCCCTTAATTGAAATTATAAACAAAGGAAAAACAATAACTAAATTTCGCAGAATAACAAACTATGAAGTTATCCGATGAAATTTAAACGGAGGAAAGGATCTAACTATGAAACGCATCATATTATTTGCCGCTCTTTTAACAATTTTAATATTAGGAATATCTTTTGCGCAAGACGAAAATAAAAATGTAAAAAAAACTCCCTCTGTCGCAAATAAAAAAATTTCGGCTGAACAAAAAAAACTTCTATCTGCTCCTAAAATTCCCTCGGCAAAAGCCGAAAAATTTCCTGTGGTAGTGGAAGCAAAAAATCATGCAATATTATCGGCGCAGCGTAGCGGACTTTTGGTTAAAATACCGGTTGACGCTGGCAATAAGGTAAAAAAAGGACAACTTCTTGCCCAAATATACTACGAAGACGTAATTATAGAAAAGGAAGGCTACAGAGCGCAAAAAACATACTGGGACGGACAAGCGTCAAACCTAACCAATTTAAGCAAATCAGGGCTTGCTCCGGATACGGACGCAAAAAAAGCGGTAATGGAAAAAAATGTTATTACAAGCAAAATAAAAATGACCGATAATCTGGTAAACAGATCAAAAATATACGCTCCGTATTCCGGCATGATAGTAAAGCGCCATGTAAGACCGCATGAGTGGGTTCAGCCCGGAGATCCCGTAGTGGAAATCTATAATACCGAAACAATCTACGTTACTGCAAACGTACCGGTTAAAACCGCAAATAACTTTAAAAAAGGACAAAAAAATAGCTTCTTTATACGGGCGATTAATAAAAATATAGAAGGCGTACTCGATTCCTTTGAACCTATGGTAAACGTTCATAGCAATACCATAAAAATAAACT
>JAOZTP010000038.1:10355-16866 GCA_029939135.1 Desulfobacterales bacterium | reverse complement strand
TAATTCGGGACTGACAATCTCTTTTACGGAATAATATTCTTCCTGTTGATTTGAAGCGCTATTGTCAATTTTGGAGCCGAACTGTATTTTTTTCGGATCTGTTTTTTTGTCAAATTTATGAAAATCTTTGAAAATATACGGAAGTTTATTGATTTCTTTTGAATAGTCTATTTTTTTCTCTTTTTGTCGAATGAATTGATAAACCGAACCGAAAATATTGCCTTGTTTGGTTTTTAATTTTTTTTCAATTAAAGGAATAAAATCGGGATTTACTTCATATCCGACGGAGTTTCTATCTAAATTTTTTGCCGCAAGCGAGGTCGTGCCGCTTCCAAGAAACGGATCAAGTATTGTATCGCCGACAAAAGAAAACATTTTTATTAATCTTTTCGGCAATTCTTCCGGAAACATTGCAATATGTTTATCCTGCCTAACTCCTCCGAAATTCCAATGCCCTTTAAAATATTCTTTCCATTCCTCTTTTGTAATTTTAGAGAGTTCTTTAATCTCTTTTGCAGGTTTTTGGGGCGTTCCGAGTTTTTTAAATATCAAAATAAACTCATAATCAATCGAAAGTATGCCGTTTTTGGGAAAAGGATAACTTCCCATTACCGAAGCTCCGCCCGTGGAATTTGACGTGGTTTTTTTTTGCCAAATAATTGCGCCCATGTAATCGAATCCGATGACTTCGCAGAATTTTATTATTTCGGTTCGAATTGGAATCACTTTGTATCGTCCGTAATAAACCGCTCTTGCAAACTGATCCCCTATATTAACGCACAAGCGGCTTCCGGCGCTTAAAACTCTATGACATTGCTTCCAAACAAGATTTAAATTATTTATGTATTCTTCATAAGTATCATTGTATCCTATCTGATTTTTAATGCCGTAATCTTTTAACTGCCAATATGGCGGAGAAGTAATTACTAAATCAACCGAATCGTCCGAAATCGGAATCATTTGCCTGCCGTCTCCGTTGATTATTTTATGGACTGTTTTATCTATCATTTATTTTTAATTTTTGTTGCAAAGCGAATTCGTTAAAAGCCGATTTTTATTATTTCAGACTGTTTTTTGCCCTTGCTTGCAAAGTTCGCGTATATTTATAACAATTAAATATAGAAGGTAGATAAACCAAAAGTGGAAATAATAGTCAAGATAAGATTTGAGTTAAGATGGATTTGCTTTTTTTCTGTAAATCACCTTTAATTGTAGGTTAAACCCGCTGTTTTGGCTTTTGTCGCAATCTTTTATTATGCTGCGCCCAAAAGAACTGGACAGATAAGAGTAGATATGCTCAAAGTAATTAGAAATGAAACAGTAGAAAGAAAAGAATTAATGATAAAGCCGAAAGAAGGCTCGTATAGCGATATGGAGCTTTGGAGCAGGTTTATTTTGCTCATTATCCGATTGCTCCTTTTTTTATGCGGGAATACAAACAGAGACAGGGGTTATAATTATTTTGTTTATGTCTTCATAATAATCGTAAAGGGTTTTATTATATAAAAAGAGTGGTGGAGCTGAGGGGGATCGAACCCCTGACCTCATGACTGCCAGTCATGCGCTCTCCCAGCTGAGCTACAGCCCCGTTTAAGAAGAGAATTTCTTAATTGGTTTATTTACCAAAATAATAATATATGTCAATCAAAACCGTTTAAAAAATTAAAATTTAATGCCCGCTTTTCTTTTCTATGGTTTCTCTACGTTTTATAGTAGGCTTTATACCATGTTATAAAGTTTTTGATTCCGTCTTTTAATAATGTTTTAGGCGCAAAGCCGGTTTCTTTGATTAAGCTGTCTATATTGGCGTAGGTTGCGGGAACGTCTCCATCCTGAATTTCTATGAATTCTTTTTTTGCTTTTATGCCGATAGCCTTTTCTATTGTTTCTATGAATTCGGACAAAGTTACGGGGTTGTTGTTTCCTATATTGTAAAGTCTGTAAGGAGCAAAAGAGGAGGAGGAATCCGGAGCGTCTGAATTCCATTCTTTATTTTTTTCGGGTATTTTTTTCATAACCCGAGCAATCCCTTCCGTTATATCCTCTATGTATGTGAAATCGCGTTGCATTTTTCCGTAATTAAATACTTTTATAGGTTTCTTTTCTAATATTGCCTTTGTAAATAAAAATAGCGCCATATCGGGACGCCCCCATGGACCGTAAACCGTAAAAAATCTTAACCCTGTGCATGGAAGCTTATAAAGATGGCTGTAAGAATGAGCCATTAATTCATTTGCTTTTTTTGTGGCGGCATAAAGGGATACCGGATGATCCGTATTATGATTAACCGAAAACGGCATTTTGGTATTTGCGCCATATACGGAACTTGAAGAGGCGAATACAAGATGCCTGACGCCATAATGCCTGCATCCTTCGAGTATGTTGGCAAAGCCTACAAGATTTGAATTAACGTAGGAATGCGGGTTTGTTAAGGAATATCTCACTCCCGCCTGAGCCGCAAGATTTATTACTACGTCGTAAGTCTCTTGCTTAAATACTTCCGTAATTTGCAGGTTATCCGCTATATCTATTTTTTTAAAATTAAAATTTTTTTCTGAAAGCAGCAGGTTGAGTCTATCTTTTTTAAGGCGGACGTCATAATAATCGTTTAGATTGTCTATGCCCGTAACATACAATCCTTCTTGTAATAATTTTTTTGCGAGATTAAAGCCTATAAAACCGGCGGATCCCGTAATCATTATTTTATTGAATTTGTCGTTCATTTTATATCTTTTTGTAAAGATTCGCCAGTCAACTTTGCCAGTTTGCCGCGTTGTTAACCGACGAACTTTGATTTTTAAAAAGGGAAAAAATGTTTTACCTTTTTATGATTAAATATTTTTAATAAGCGGCTTTTATCTATTATTTTCTCCAAAGCCGAAATTAAATAAACGGACTATTAATCTTTTAAAAAAAGCTGATGATATTCCTCTTCTACAAGATTTTTTTTTAATATTTTATTTATAAATAAAAATATTTCTTCAAGCTCTTCGTCCGAAAGTCTGCCTATTATTCCGTTTATCATTTTATCATCCGAAAATTTTTGAAGGTAGTATATAACCGTTTTTTCGTCCGTTTCCCTATTAAGCCCGAAACCTACCAATCCTTTATATTCTTCTACAAAATTATGGGTATGTTTCGGCATTCTTATTCCTCTATTATGCTAACCTGTTCTATTCTTATCGGAGCAACCGGAACATCCTGATGCTGACCGTAAGTGGTAGTGGGAACAGCCTCAATTTTATCTGCTATATCAAGTCCTTTTTCTACTGTCCCGAATACGCAGTATCCCCATCCCTGCATTGTTTTATTTTGATAATTAAGAAAATCATTATCAACCATATTTATAAAAAATTGGGCGGTTGCGGATTGCGGGTCGTTTGTGCGCGCCATAGCTATTGAGCCGCGCAAATTTTTAAGTCCGTTATCCGCTTCGTTTTGAATTGGAGCGAAGCCTCCTTGTTTTTCTTTAAGTTTTTCATTCAATCCGCCGCCTTGTATCATAAATCCTTTGATAACTCTGTGAAAAACGGTTCCCTCGTAAAAACCGGCTTTAACGTAGGCAATAAAGTTATCGACCGTTTTAGGAGCGGCTTGCGGATTTAGACTTAATAATATGTCTCCATGGCTTGTTTTGATATTTACTTTGATCTTTTCGTCGACTTTATTCTCCCCCGCAAAACATGGAATGGGGATTAATGCGATTAATATTATTAATGATAATATTAGAAAGATGATTTTGTTTTCCATAATTGTCTCC
Source organism: Desulfobacterales bacterium (assembly GCA_029939135.1). Classification (GTDB taxonomy): domain Bacteria; phylum Desulfobacterota; class Desulfobacteria; order Desulfobacterales; family JAFDMD01; genus JAFDMD01. The sequence continues at coordinate 13,106 of JAOZTP010000038.1, read as the reverse complement.
TTTTTATAATAATTTTTTTTAATAATGGACTTTCCTCTTTTTATAATTAAGTGTCGCAGGTTGAGTATTGCCGAGCGAAACCCAACATTAAAGACTTTGCACATTATTTCGATAATCATTTTTTTTCTGTTTAAATATCTTTAATAATGGACGCTTCCTCTTTTTATATATTATCTTGCGAAGGAGGCATAGGATAAATTTTTTCTCCTCCTATGGTATAACCGCCGTCCAATTTAATGACGCTTCCGGTTATAAACGGAGCGTCTTTTATTAAAAAAAGAACTGTTTTTACAATATCTTTTATTTTGCCGTATCGTTGTACTAATGTATGCTCTTTTATATCCTGTTTCTGTTTTGCGGTTAAAAGCTCCCAACCTCTTGTTTTTTCTCCATGTCTTGTTTCAAAGAAACCGAGCATTATTTCGTTTACTCTTACTTCCGGCGCGCCCAGTCTTGCCCATGTTTCGGTTAAAAGGGATATTCCTCTGTTTGCGGCGGCGTATCCGTCATTGAATACTAAACTTGCAGGACCTGTTCTGCCTACTATGCCCGCTATGGAGGAAAAATTTATTACCGCGCTATCTCCCGAAGCTTTTAAATAAGGAAGCGCTTCCTTAAATAACCATTGTTTTGCCCGAACTGTCGTTCCAAACTCCATATCCCATTGGTTTTGGGTATATTCGCCGTGAACTATGGGCCACCCTCCTCGCTCTATATTGTTTATAAGTATGTCTAATCCTCCGAAGTAAGACGCCGCTTTTTTTATTAAAGCCAGAATATTTTCGGTCTTACGAAGATCCGTTTTTAATATAAAATATTCGTTAGATACTTTATCCATATCCTTTTTTAATTCGTCAAGAGATTCTTCCCAATCATAATAATTTACCGCCACTTTTACTTTTTCTTTTGCAAGAGATAAGGCAATCTCTTTTCCTATTCCTTTTATGCCTCCGAGAATCAAAGCTTTTTTACCCGCTATACCGTTCATATTTCCTCTGTTTATAATTTTAATTAAGGGATTTCTCCTCGCTGCGCTCGTCGAAATGACAAACAAAAATAATATTCGCCGAAATAACAAGGCAAAAATAAAAAGCCCGTTATTTCGAGCGAAGCAAAAAATTCCTTAATTATTTACTTTATATCGTTTATTTGGGCTATTCTTATTTTTAACATTAGATCTCCTATTGTTCTGTTTTTTTGAGCTTTTCCCAGTCCTTTAAGTCTTAATACCTGCCCGTCTGATACTCCTTTAGGAACGGTTACCTTATATACTCTATTATAAAAACCCCACGGCACATTTACCGTTTTTTCAACTCCTGCAAAAGCCTCCGACGAGGTTATGTCTAATATACCGTATATATTCAGATCGCCTGTTGTTCCGGCTGCCTTTATCGAATTAATTACGCCGCTTTTGCTTTTTGCCGGTTTTGTTTTAATCTCTTTGACAAAATCGGCAAAAGAGACGCCTTTAAAGAATTTGAGTATAAGAACTCCTGCAAGAAACCCTCCTATATGCGCCCACCATGCTATTGAGCCTGCTCCGCTTTTGGCGGACGCGGCATTGATGAACTGGTAAGCAAACCATATTCCGAAAAAAACATAAGCCGGCGCCTGAAACGGTATGAAGACGACGGGAAAAAGGGTAAGTATTTTAGCTCTTGGGTATAGTATAAAATATGCGCCCATTACTCCAGCTATGGCGCCGCTTGCTCCTATTACCGGAATGTCTGAATCAATATTAAATATTATATGAGTTATTCCGGAAATTATTCCGCATAATAGATAAAATAGAAGGTATTTTTTATGTCCGAGACAGTCTTCTATGTTATCTCCGAAAATATAAAGGGACCACAGATTAGCCAAAAGATGCCAAAATCCGCCATGTAAAAACATGAATGTAAAAAAGGGGATTGTTTTTTGGGCTAAGCTTATATTATAAAAATAAGAATGGGTTGAATATTTTGCGGGAATAAGTCCGTATCTATATAAATATTCCCGCTCGTAAGTCAAAAATAGTCCCGCAATAAATATGGTTATATTTATGATGATAATTGCGTTATTTACGACCGGTTTATTTTTTGAGTCGTTTGCGTCTCGAATGGGAAACATAATATTTTACCGGATTATAAAGTTATTGCTTGATCGTAATTTGTCATAATAAAACGGTTTATAAGGCATATGCTTTTGGATAGCAATCTAAAAAACAGATCAAAAAGTGCGGTATGGAAGAAGATGAAGGTCAAGGCGAACAAGTTTTACGATTTTCGATTTTAAATAAGCCGTATTTTTTTAAGCGCCGAAATGGAACTATGAATATAAAAAACGGCTTTATTTTAATAAGTTTTAGTAAAGATTCAAATAACGATTGGTTTTAATAAGGGTTTCGTTTAAACCTGCAACGAGAGGCATGGCGCTATTTATTATTTTATATTCTAACTCGGTTATTTTCATACTAAAAGTTTTTTTTCCACGTTTCGAGACAAAATAGAATCCAGAGCATTTTTGCTCTTTTTTCTGCAGATACCGTTATTTTATTTTGAATTAGGTCTTGTAAAAATTTTTTTTCTACGAAGTTTTCACTATAGCATCCCGGAGCAAGCGCATCTAACATTATCTCTTTAAGATCGTTGTCAACCCATTTTTTTAAAGGAACTTCAAAACCTCTTTTGGGCTGTTTGATAAGTTTTTTCGGCAGGTATTTTTTTGCGATTTTTCTTAAAATATATTTTGTAGTAAATTTTTTTATCTTAA
>JAOZTP010000038.1:0-10255 GCA_029939135.1 Desulfobacterales bacterium | reverse complement strand
TATTTTTTTGCGATTTTTCTTAAAATATATTTTGTAGTAAATTTTTTTATCTTAAACTCATCCGGCAGTTTGGGGGCTAATTCAATAAGATACTTGCTTAAAAAGGGGCTTCTTACTTCAAGCGAGTTTGCCATAGAGGCTATATCCATTTTTTGAAGAAGAAGGGACGGAAGCAGTATTTCAAAATCAAGCTGGAGCATTTGGGATAACGGGCTTAACCCGCCGGAAAAGACTGATTTTATTTTATCGTCCAACGCCGTTAAAAGCCGACTTTTTCTTATTCGGTTTTCAAATCCTTGAAAGCTGTCTATTGTTAAAGACAGGTATAAATCAAGCCCTTTTGTTTTATCCGCCGCGTCAATCAGACGATACAAGTAGTTGTAATATGATTTTTTTTCATTGGAATTCGGCAAAATCTTTTTTAAAAAAATTAATTTTTTAAACTTATTTAACATATTATGCATAAAAAGAATGTGTCTTCTATAGCCTGCAAATATTTCGTCCGCTCCGTCTCCGTTTAATACGACCGTAAGATATTTTTTTGCGGCTTGACTTAGATAATAGCTTGGAATAGCGGAGCTATCCATAAACGGTTTACCGTGATACGCAAGTATTTTTTCAATATCTTTTTCCAAATTAACGGAAATTTTTATCAGTTTATGATCCGTATTATATTTTTTTGCAGTAAGAGCGGCAAGATGCGATTCGTCATAAGCGCCTTCGAAACTTACGGTAAAAGTTTTAAGGTTAGGAATATATTTCGAAGCTTTTGCCGCTATTAAAGAGCTGTCAATCCCGCCGCTTAAAAATACGCCCGCTTCAAGATCGGAGCTTATAAGACGGTCTTTTATGCTCATATCCAACATATAATCAACCCGTTCTACGGCTTTGTCTAATGGAATATCTTTTGCTCCTACTTGTTCTGAATATATTTTATCTATAAAAAAGTATCTTTTTTTTACGATATTAAGAGAATCTATGTCCACCCGCATAAAATGGCCGGGTTCAAGCTCATATACCTGTTTATATGGAGTGGCGGGAGAGGGAAAAAAGCCGCATCGTATATAAGCGGCTATAGCCTCTTCGTCCGTTTCTACGGAGCCTGCGGCTTTTATGGCGTTTAATTCGCTTGCGAATATAAAAGAATTGTTTGTTGCGGCATAGTATAAAGGTTTTTTACCCGCTCTGTCTCTTGCCAAAAAAATGCAATTTTTTTTTCGGTCAAGTATGGCGAAAGCAAACATTCCGTCTATTAAGTCAAACATTTTTTCGCCGTAATTTAAATATAAAGCCAAAAGGGTTTCCGTATCCGATTTGGTTGAAAATTTAAAATTTTTAATCATATAACGAAGATTGCTATGATTATAAACTTCTCCATTGTATATTATTGTGCGACCGGCGATATGGATAGGCTGATTTCCGAATTTTATATCTACGATAGATAATCTTGTATGTATTAGAGCTACATTATCTTCGCAAAAAATATTTTGAGCGTCCGGTCCTCTGTGTATAAGAGAATTTTCTATTTTTTTTAGGTCGTAATTTTTATAATTTATTATCCCTGATATTCCGCACATTTTTAACCTGCTATTATTTTTGAATGGGGTTGACTTTGATAAATAATTTTTCGATATAATTTTTGATATTGATCTACAATATGTTCTAAAGAAAAATTATCTTCAATTTTTTTTCTTGCCTTTTTCCCAAGCTCGCTTCTGTCTTCTTCCCCCATATCAATTATCCGTTTCAACGCTTCGCAAAGTTTATAAGGGTTTCGAGGCGGAACGATTAAGCCTGCATCTTTTACAAGATAAGCGGAATCTCCTACATCGGTAGCTACGCACGGAATGCCGGAAGCCATAGCTTCTCCTATGGCGTTGGAAAAACCTTCTATATAAGAGGAAGATACCGCAATATCTAATATGTTAATAAGTTTATGGATGTTATTTTGTTTGCCAAGCGGCAAAATTTTTTTTCTAATATTTAATTCGTTTATAAGGTTTAGCATTACGCCGTTTTTCCAATCCGCATCTTTGCCGATTAAAACAAAACATAAGTCGGAATAATTTTGCGTTAATAATTCCGCAGCTCTTAAAAAATTTTCATGATCCTTTACGGGATGATAACGGGCAATTAATCCTATGCAGATTGTTTTATCGCTTATGCCAAATTTATTTCTGTATTCCGAACGCAATATGCTATTAGGCGTAAATTGCAAACAGTTAAAACCGTTTGGAATATATTCTGCTTTTTTATTATTAAATGATATTTTTTTATGCTGTTCTTTTGAAGTTCTGCTGTTATAAATTATTGCGGCGGGAGAGCGGGACAAATGGGAGCTTAATTTGATAATCCTTTTAGGCGGCGTTTTGTCTTTATCGGCTTCGTCTAGACAACTGCGTATATTCCAAAGAACCGGCGCAAAAAGTCCGCTTATGTATGAGCCGATAGTAGAAGCTATGTTAGCGTGATACATCCATCCCTGTATAATATCCGATTTCTCTTTACGCAGCAAAGATATTAACTTTAACAATGCCAATGGATTAAAAAAGTTAGGCGAAAGATTTAAAGAGGCTGTCGGAATTCCGGCATTTATAAAATTTTTTTCCATATCTCCAGGTTTTGTCAAAGATATTACGGAATTGAAAAAAAAAGTTTTATCCATGCCCGAAATTAATTTTAAAAGCATTGTTTCGGCGCCGCCGGTTGATAATCCTGTGATTATATGCGAAATTTTTAATATATTCGGTTTTTTTTTCATAAAAAGTCGGAAGGTTGGAATTTAACGGTTTAACCTATCCGCATTCTCCGTTTTATAATATTTTTTTTGCCTCTTAATAAATTTATTCTTTCCGTTTTATTTAAGCCTTAACAGACACCAAAATATATATTCATAATTTTTATTGTTATTTATATGGTCTGCCGCCATTTTGTAAAGATATTTTTTATTAAATCTATTATCTAACGACTCAAGTTTATCGTATAAAATATCCTTTAATTCTTTTTTAAACCACTCTTTTAAAGGAATTCCGAATCCTTTTTTAGGTCTTTCGATCAGTTTTTGAGGCAGATATTTATATAATATTTCCCGTAAAATAGATTTTCTTCCTTTTGCAAGTTTTATTTTTAAAGGAAGCGCATAAGCAAATTCCACAATTCTATGGTCTAATATAGGCACGCGGGCTTCCAAAGAATATTTCATTGTAGCCCTGTCAACTTTAGTTAAAATGTCATCAGGAAGATAGCAATAAAAATCTATTATGCTCAGCGCCGATATTATTTCATTATTTTTTATATTCGGCTCCGTTTCCTGTAATAAAAAAAGGTCTAATTCTTTATTTTGCCATGTTTGGTTTATAAATTCTTCGGAAAAAACTTTTTTTAAATCCCACGGCTTTACATAAGAGGCAAGCAAAGAATAAATGTTTGCCAAACTCGGATGCTTAACTGGATAGCTTAATTTTTCCAATTTATCCTTGCCCGATTTTGCCATAATAAAAGAGACTGCGCTTCTTAAAGGTTTCGGAAAATATTTCAATATATTAACAAGCTTATCCGTTATAAAGTATCTGTCGTATCCTAAAAAAAGCTCGTCTCCGCCGTCTCCGGAAAGGGTCGCTTTTACATATTTTGACGCAAGGTTGGATAAAAGCATTGTCGGCATTCCGGAATCATCTCCGAACGGTTCGTCAAAGTAATAGTCGAAATTATCAATAAGCTTTATGATATCTGCGGGTCTGCAAACATATTCATAATGATCCGTTTTAAGCAAAGATGCCACATCCTTTGCATAACCGCTTTCATCATATCTTTTATCTTCAAAGCCTATGGAAAAAGTTTTTATTTTTTTTTCGCTTAACAGGCTCATTATAGCCGCTACAAGACTGCTGTCTATACCGCCGCTTAAAAAGCATCCCACCTCTACATCTGCAAGAAGGCGATAAGAAACCGCGCTTCTTAAAAAATGATGAGTCTGTTCTACCGCATGATCAAAAGATATATCTAAAGTTTTATCCGGCAGTTTCCAATACCGTTTTAAAGTTACATTATCTCCGTCAAACACAATATAATGCCCTGCTTTTAATTTGAATAAGCCTTTATAAAAAGTATTGTCCGCCGGAATATACCCTATGCTCATAAATTGAATTAACGCTTTATCGGATGTTTCCTTACGAAGATGATCTGGGATTCCTTTTATCTCCGAAGCAAAGGCAAATTCCTTATTTTGAAAAGTATAATAAAGAGGCTTTATGCCTATTCTGTCTCTTATCAAATACAATCTATTTTCAATCTTATCAAAAAGGGCTATGGCAAACATGCCGTTTAACTTTGACAAAGTATTTTCAACGCCAATCTCTTCAAAAGCAAAAAGTATTGTTTCCGTATCCGAATGAGTGCGCCAGTTTTTAAAGGAAAGATTCTTTCTGATTTCAAGATGATTATATATTTCGCCGTTAAAAATTATTGCAAAACGCTTATTTTCCATAGGCTGATTTGCATCGGTTGATAAATCCTGAATCGATAGGCGATTGTGTCCTAAAAACAATTTTCTATCTTTAAAATTATACCCTTTTACCGAAGAATTATCCGGACCTCTGTGAGCAAGTTTTTCATTTAACTTCTTATATTCGTTAAAAGATATTTTCGGATTAAAGCAACCTGATACGGAACACATTTTAGCCTTTAATATTTAATAAGTTTTTTAATTTATAAAGCAATTTAATCTTTCTATTATTTATATGCCTCTCCTAAAAGTCAAGATATTATCCAAGACCTCTTATATTCCGCCTATAGCTTCCGTACCCTTATTGAATCTATCCTCGCTCGTCCGTTTTATTTTTGCTGTATTCCTTATCCGAAATCGTTTTATCTTGACATAAGAGTGCTTATTTTTTATAAATTCAAAACATTAAAGCTGATAGCACATCATAGAACTTTAAGCCATAGCGATAGTAAAACAATCATAATATTTTTTATAATTTGCAATACTCTTTAATTATTACTTAAAAAAACAAGGATAAAAAAACATGACTTGGGATTGGGAAAAACTTCAGCAGCAACGCAAAAAACACCAGGGAGACGGAATACCAACGCCGCCTCAGGTTGACGAGCTGCTTAAAAAAATCAAAAGTTTCAAACTGCCCGGCGGACCTATAATTTTCGGAATACTTTTTCTTATCTTTTTAGGATTCACTACATGCTTTACGGTAGCCGTAGATGAAGCCGGAATTATTCAAAGATTCGGCAAATATTCCAGAACCTGTCAGCCCGGTCTTAACATTAAGCTTCCTGCGGGCATCGAAAAGGTTACCAAAGTAAAAATAAAATATATATATAAGGAGGAATTCGGATTTAAAACCGGAGGGGCTATCGGCGCAAGCGTAAACACAACCAATTCGCTTATGCTTACCGGCGATCTTAATGTCGCATCAGTGCCTTGGATAGTCCAATATCGAATAAAAGACCCTTACAATTATCTTTTTAAAATCGAAGATCCGAACAGCCTTATACGGGATATGTCCGAAGCCGCAATGAGCGCCGTCATAGGCGACAGAAGCATAAATGAAGTTATCAGTAAAAGAGAAGAAATAGCCGTAGAATCAAAACAGATACTTCAAGCCGAATTAGACAAAGCGGAATCCGGAATATATGTAGTTACCATAGAAATGAAAAAAACAAATGTTCCTCCTCCTGTTCAGCCCTCCTTTAACGAAGTCAATCAGGCGATGCAAGAAAAAGAAAAAACAATCTATCAGGCAAAAGAGGAATACAATAAAGCAATACCCGCCGCAAAAGGCGAAGCCGAAAGAGTTGTAAAAGACGCCGAAGGTTTTGCATTGGACAGAATAAACCGATCTCAAGGCGACGCCGAAAGATTTAAACTTTTATACGAGGAATATATAAAAGCAAAAGACGTTACCAAAAGACGCCTCTACCTTGAAACAATGAAAAATATTTTTCCTCAATTGGGAGATAAATATATAGTTGACGAACAAAACAAAAACATTCTTCCTCTGCTTAACATCGGCAGTAGAAATCAGGAGAGCGGAAACACAAAATGAAATCAAAAATATTTTTACCCGCAGTTCTTATTATAATGATATTTGCCATACTCTTTTCGTCCGCTTACATAGTTGACGAAACCGAGCAAGTAGTCGTAACCCAATTCGGAAAAGTAGTGGGAACCCCCAAACAGCTGCCCGGAATCTATTTTAAAATACCGTTTATTCAATATACGAATTACTTTCCGAAAAACATTCTAAGCTGGGACGGAGATCCGGGGCAAATACCGACTAACGATAAAACTTACATATGGGTGGACACTTTTGCAAGATGGAAAGTATCGGACCCCATAAGCTTTTTCCAAACCGTCAATAATAGAATAAGCGCTTTAGGGCGTTTAGACGATATAATCGATCCTGCCGTAAGAAACCTAATAACATCTTACAGACTTGTGGAAACCGTCAGAAAAAGCAACAGAGTATTAGATACATTCGATGATACGGAAGAGTTAGACGCCGAAAAAAGAAAAGGTTCCATATATAATATCTCAACCGGAAGAGAAAAAATAATCGCCAATATAATGAAGCAGGCGCAGCCGAAACTTGAAAAATTCGGCATTCAATTAATGGACGTAAAAATAAAAAGAATTAATTATGTAGAAGAGGTAAGACAAACTGTTTATGCGCGAATGATAGCGGAACGAAAACAGGTCGCCGAAAAATTCAGATCCGAAGGAAAAGGAGAAGCAAGTAAAATTCGAGGCGATAAAGAACGGGAACTACAAAAAGTAGAATCCGAAGCGTATAAAATAGCCCAGAAAATAAAAGGTGAAGCGGACGCTAAAGCCGCTTCAATCTATGCTGACGCCTACAACTTAGATCCCGAATTATACTCCTTTATAAAAACGCTTGGCATTTACGAAGAATCCCTTGATAAAACCAATTCCCTTATTCTTTCTACCGATTCTGAATTCCTTAAATACCTTAAAGGTTATCCGAAATAAAAAAAGCAAATAAAAATAGGAGACTCTTTAAAGTCTCCTATTTGCCCTTTCGTCTTTGATGACGAGTTCGCGCTAATAATTTTCTATGTTTATGTCTTCTCATTTTTTTTCTACGTTTTTTCACTACGCTTCCCAAAAAAATCACCTCCTTTATAAATATTCCATCTATCTAACACTATTTTTTATTACTTGTCTATATTTTTTTAACGCCAAGCTATTGACAACTTAAAATTGCTATCTATTTTACTTAAAAATTTAGTTTCAAATGCAAATTTTGAATACGGAGAAAAAAATGCCTATATATGAATATCAATGTATTAACTGCAGCAAGACAATCGAGGTTTCGCAAAAAATTTCGGATACTCCTCTTGCCGAATGCGAACACTGCACAGGCAAATTGAAAAAAATTATTTCCCAAAGTAGTTTTCAGTTAAAAGGAACCGGCTGGTACACGACCGATTATGCTAAAAAAACAGGGGGCGACTGTTCCGAAAAAACAAAAAAATCTCCCGATGCGGTTTCCAATAAGACTGAAAAACCTAAAAATAATGATAATAAAAAAATCAATAAACCATAGCTTTACAAAAAACAATATATGCTTATTATAACAAATGACGAATTAAAACAAAACACAAACGAACTTAATTAATATACAAGGAGGAATTAAAACAATGAAACTTAGACCATTACACGATAGGATTTTGGTTGAAAGAGTAGAAGAAGAGTCAACTACAAAAGGCGGGATTATAATCCCTGATACCGCTAAAGAAAAACCTGCCGAAGGCGTGATAAAAGCGGTAGGCAATGGAAAAATAGGAGAAGACGGAAAAAAAATGCCTCTTGATCTAAAAGCGGGAGACAAAATTCTTTTTGGAAAATATGCGGGAACCGAAATTCAAATAGACGGCAAAGAGTATATAGTAATGCGTGAAGATGACGTTCTTGGCGTAATAGAATAATTTTATAAATCTTAAGAGAAAGCTTATTTACGGAGGATAAAAAAATATGGCTAAAACAATTAAATATGATAATAAAGCGCGCGAAGCTATGCTCAAAGGAGTTAACACCCTTGCAGACGCGGTAGCAGTAACTCTCGGACCTAAAGGAAGAAACGTAGTTATAGACAAATCCTGGGGTTCGCCGACAATAACAAAAGACGGCGTAACAGTAGCAAAAGAGATTGATCTCGAAGATAAATTTGAAAACATGGGCGCTCAGCTCGTTAAAGAAGTTGCAAGCAAAACCAGCGATATAGCTGGAGACGGCACTACTACGGCGACCGTTCTTGCAAGAACCATCTATGAAGAAGGACAAAAGCTTGTAACCGCAGGCAACGATCCTATGGAAATAAAAAGAGGCATTGATAAAGCCCTTGAAACCGTAGTTAAAGAGCTTGCCAAAATGAGCACAACAACAAAAGATCAAAAAGAAATCGCTCAGGTAGGAACAATATCCGCAAATAATGACAAAACCATAGGCAACATCATAGCGGAAGCTATGGATAAAGTCGGAAAAGAAGGAGTTATAACCGTAGAAGAAGCAAAAAGCATGGAAACCACCCTCGACGTAGTGGAAGGCATGCAGTTTGACAGAGGCTACATCTCGCCATACTTTGTAACCGACCCAGAAAAAATGGTAACATCCCTTGAAGATCCTTTTATACTTATCAGCGAAAAAAAAATAAGCAACATGAAAGATATCCTTCCGATACTTGAACAGACCGCCAAAATGGGAAAAGCCCTTATGATAATCGCCGAAGATATCGAAGGCGAAGCTTTAGCTACATTAGTCGTAAATAAAATCAGAGGAACATTAAACGTAGCCGCAATCAAAGCTCCTGGATTTGGCGACAGAAGAAAAGCCATGCTTGAAGACATAGCAATCCTTACTGGCGGACAGGTTGTATCCGAAGAAAAAGGAATTAAACTCGAAACCATTCAGTTAACGGATCTTGGCAAAGCAAAACGTATAACCATTGATAAAGACAATACCACAATCATTGACGGAGCCGGAGCAAGAGCCGCGCTTGAAGGACGAGTAAAGCAGATTCGCGCTCAAATCGAAGAAACCTCATCCGATTACGACAGAGAAAAACTTCAGGAAAGATTGGCAAAACTTATCGGCGGAGTAGCGGTAATAAATGTAGGCGCCGCTACCGAAACCGAAATGAAAGAGAAAAAAGCAAGAGTGGAAGACGCTTTAAACGCTACGCGCGCTGCAGTAGAAGAAGGCATAGTTCCCGGCGGCGGAGTAGCTCTTGTCAGATGCATCGCCTCGCTTGATAAAATAAAAATAAAAGGGGAGCAAAAACTCGGAGTTCAAGTAATAGCAAAAGCTATGGAAGCTCCCTTACGTCAGATTGCAAACAACGCTGGAGCCGAAGGCTCGGTAGTTTTAAATAAAGTAATAAAAAATCAGAGCGCTTATGGATTTAACGCCGCATCAGGTTCTTATGAAGACCTTATGGAAGCGGGCGTTATTGATCCTACCAAAGTAGTAAGATACGCATTACAGCACGCTTCAAGCGTAGCCTCCGTAATGCTTACCACCGAAGCGATGATAGCCGACAAACCGGAAGAAAAATCACCGGATATGCCTGGCGGCGGAATGGGCGGAATGCCTGGCGGCGGAATGGGCGGAATGGGCGGAATGATGTAACTTAAAAGCCATTCTCAAAAAAGAATACGCATAAATAAAAAAGATAAAGGCGGATATTTTAAAATCCGCCTTTATCTTTTTTAAAGTTCGGCGTCCAACTCCCTATTTTACCCCTTTTAAAGCATTGAAAAAAACTTAAACATATCCCTTCTTAATCATCCCTGTTTGCGTATAAAATTAATAGCCATTTGCATTTTTTTATAATTAAGATATAAATCTGAAAAATATATACGTTGCCGGCAAACTCTATACGGATTAAATTTTAATCATAGATTATTCATTATAAAAAAATTACAAAAAAAACATTCAAAGTTTTTTTGCGTAAACGCAGCTGAAAATCCGAAGAGACAAGCAAATAAACGCAAACATCGCCGAAACAAATATAAATCAGAGTAAAAAACAAACAAATGAAAATTCTATTTTCAAAAATGGAAGGCTTGGGAAACGATTTTATTATAGTAGATAATATAAACCATTCCATTAAAACCCCTTATGCTATTCTTGCAAAAAAAATGTGCGACAGGCATTTCGGCATCGGAGGAGACGGCTTAATCGTAATAGCAAAATCGGAAACCTCCGATATAAAATTTT